>DAIDKG010000442.1 GCA_027450125.1 Bordetella sp.
CTGACGGTTTTTTGGAGTTTTCTATGCCAACCCCCCCGAATTTACATGCGCATGACGCATCACAAACCGACATTTCCCGCGGCATGGTGCTGCTGCTGGCCCTGGGTGCCGGCCTGGGCGTGGCGTCCATCTACTACTGCCAGCCCCTGCTCGGCATCCTCGGCGCAGACCTGCACGCCAGCGATCAGGCCCTGGGCTGGATTCCCACGCTGACCCAGCTGGGTTACGCCTTCGGCACGCTCTTGCTGGCTCCTCTGGGCGACCGCCACGACCGCAGGCGTGTCATCCTGGTCAAAGCGCTGCTGCTGGCCGTCGCGCTGCTCGCCTCCAGCATGGCACCTTCGCTCCCGTTGATGCTGGTCTCCAGTTTCGCCCTGGGCCTGGTCGCCACGGTCGCCCAGGACATCGTGCCCGCAGCGGCCACGCTGGCCCCTGCGGCGCGGCGTGGCCACATCGTGGGCAGCGTCATGACCGGGCTGCTGCTGGGCATCCTGCTGTCGCGCGTGGCCAGCGGCGTCATTGCCGAATATCTCGGCTGGCGCATCATGTTCGGCCTGGCCGCCGTCGCCGTCCTGGCACTGGCCGCGGCCATGTGGCGCAAGCTGCCGCGCTTTCCGGTCACCGCACAAATGTCCTACGGCCGGCTGCTGGCCTCGCTGCTTACGCTCTGGAAGCAATATCCGGCGCTGCGCCGCGCCACCTTGGCGCAGGGCCTGCTGTGCGTGGCGTTCAGCGCGTTCTGGTCCACCCTGGCCGTCATGCTGCATGATGCGCCCTTCCACCTGGGCGCCAGCGTCGCCGGTGCCTTCGGCCTGGCAGGCGCCGCGGGCGCGCTGGCCGCCCCCCTGGCCGGCCGCGTCGCCGATCGGCACGGCCCCGAGCCCGTCACGCGGCTGGGCGCCGGCCTGACCGTCCTGGCCTTCATCGGCTTGTTCCTGGGCAGCGGGCTGCAACCCCATGCCGCCCTCTGGGCACTGGGCATCGGCTCGGTCGTATTCGACCTGGGCATACAGAGTTCCCTGATTTCGCACCAGACCATCGTCTTCGGCCTGGATCACGCTTCCCGCAGCCGGCTCAATGCCGTGCTGCTCACCGGCATGTTCATCGGCATGTCGCTGGGATCCGCGCTAGGCAATGCCGTGCTGGCGCGTTGGCACTGGCAAGGCGTCACCCTGCTGGCCGCGGCGGCGGCCCTGGGCGCCTTGGCGCTGCGCCTGCGGCGTGCGCCCCCCTGCAGGCTCGCACCCGCCGGGCAATAGCAATACTCAGCGGGGCCGTGCCTGGGCATGGCCCCGCTGACGGGTTTTGTCAGGCAGCAAGCGATCGATGCCCGCAGACCGGACAGGCGGGGTCGCGCCGGAACTTGACGGCATGCCATTGCATCGTCAGCGCGTCCAGCTGCAGCAGGCGCCCTACCAGCGGCTCGCCCAGGCCCATCAGCACCTTCATGGCCTCGGCCGCCTGCATGCTGCCGACGATGCCGACCAGCGGCGCGAAAACCCCCGTGGTCGCGCAGCTGATCTCGTCGACCTCGTCGGCCTCTTCGGGAAACAGGCAGTGGTAGCAAGGCGCATCGTCGCGCCGCAGGTCGTAGACGCTGACCTGCCCGTCAAAGCGGATGGCCGCGCCCGATACCAGCGGCTTGCGGCGATGCACGCAAGCGCGGTTGATGGCGTGGCAGGTCGTGAAGTTGTCCGAGCAGTCGAGCACGATGTCGGCCGCGGCGACCGCCTCGTCCAGGGCATCGCCCTGCAAACGCGCGACGCGGGCATCGACCCGGGTCTCGGGATTGAACGCGGCCAGCATGTCGCGGCCCGATTCGGCCTTGGGCCGGCCCAGGCTGGCCGTGGTGTGCAGGATCTGGCGCTGCAGGTTGCTGAGCTCGACCTTGTCGTCGTCGGCCAAGGTGATGCGGCCTACGCCGGCGGTGGCCAGGTACAGGGCGGCGGGCGAACCCAGGCCGCCTGCGCCGATCACCAGCGCATGGGCGGCAAGCAGTTTTTCCTGTCCCTCGATGCCCAGCTCGTCGAGCAGGATATGGCGCGCATAGCGCAACAGTTGCTGATCGTTCATGAGCCGTTCGCGTTCGCAAAACCAAGAGGCCCAGTCGGTGACTGGGCCTCTTTGACGATTACTTGGCCGGTTGCGCCGACGGAGGCACCAGTATGGGCGCCGATTCGGGCACGACGCCCGTGGGCGTGATCTTCATGCGCTGCGCGCCCTTGGTATCGACGGGCTTGACGGCGGCGCTGGCGGTTGCCGTATCGTTCTTGCCGGCCGACAGCACGCCCGAGTTGACGGGCTTGCCTTGCAGCAGGTTTTCGGCCTGCTGCAGCTGGAAGTCGTCCTTGCTGCCAAATTCGAAGATCTTGGTGGCCGGCAGCAGCGCGGTCGACGACTCGTCGCCCTTGATCTCGCTCACGGTCTGCGTGTTGCTCAGGTGATGCTGCAGATCGGCCTCGCGCGGCAGGCGGAACAGATCGCCCTGCGCGGTGTCGGACACGACATAGTCGGGCGTAATGCCGATGTTCTGGATGGAACGGTCCTTGGGCGTGTAGTAGCGCGACGTGGTGAGCTTGATGGCCGTATCCTGCGAGAGCGGCAGGATGACCTGCACCGACCCCTTGCCGAAGCTGCGGTTGCCCATGAGCTTGGCGCGCTTGTAGTCCTGCAGCGCGCCGGCCACGATCTCGGAGGCCGAGGCCGAGCCGATGTTGATCAGCACCACCATGGGCACCGTCTTGGCCCAGCCCGGCACGTCATCCAGGTAGTTGCCTTCGCCGCGGGCATATTCGCTGGGCACGGCATAGTACTTGTGGCTGGCATCGGGCGCGCGACCCTTGGTTGACACGATCAGCGAATCCGGCGGCAGGAAGGCTCCCGCCGTGCCGATGGCGCTGGTCAGCAGGCCGCCCGGATCGTTGCGCAGATCCAGCACCAGGCCCTTGGGCGCGCCCTTGGCGCCGAGTTCCTTGAGGTTCTTGATCAGGTCGGCGCCAGTGCGCTCCTGGACCTGCGCGATGCGCACGTAGGCGATATTGCCCGGGAGCATCTTGCTGCGCACGCTCTTGACCTTGATGATCTCGCGCACGATCTTGATGACGATGGGCCGCGGCTGGTCGGCGCGCATGACGGTCAACGTGACCGACGTGTTGGGCGCGCCGCGCATGAGCTTGACCGCGTCGTTCAGCGACATGCCCTTGGTGGGCTTGTCGTTGATCTTGACGATGAGGTCGCCTGCGAGGATGCCTGCGCGCGCGGCCGGCGTGCCCTCGATGGGCGAGATCACCTTGACGAAGCCGCTGTCGGCGCCGACCTCGATGCCCAGGCCGCCGAATTCGCCCTGGGTGGTGCTCTGCATGTCGCGGTAGTCCGCGGCATCCAGGTAGGCCGAGTGCGGATCGAGGTTGTTCACCATGCCCGCGATGGCGTTGTCGATCAGCTTCTTGTCGCTGACCGGCTCGACGTAGTTGTCCTTGATGGCGGCGAACACGCTGCTGAGCTGGCGCAGCTCTTCCAGAGGCAGCGGCGCGGTGGCCTTCTGCGCGAAGGCGGTGATGCCCACGCTGAACAGAATGCCTGCCACGGCCCCCGTGGCGATCAGTCCGGCGCCACGCCATGTGCGGCGAGCGGGTTTGTTGCGGGAGTCTTGACCGAGGGATGCTTCGTTGCGCTTGCTGGTGCTCATGCACACTTCCTGAGTTGGGGCCCGAGGCCTAACGGGCCAGCCACTGAGCCGGATCGACCGGCCTGCCTTGGTAGCGAATTTCGAAGTATAGGCCCGATTCCACCTGCCCGCCCGTGGAACCCACCGTGGCAATCTCGTCGCCGGCGGAAACCGGATCGCCCACGTGCTTGAGCAGGCTCTGGTTGTAGCCGTAGACCGTCATGTAATGCCGGCCGTTGTCGATGATCATGAGATTGCCGAAGCCGCGCAGCCAGTCGGCGTAGACCACCACGCCGGCGGCGACCGACCTGACCGGCGTACCGGCGGGGGCGCGCAGCACGATGCCGCGCCATACCCCGCCGTCGGGCCGTCCCAGGCCGAAACGGCCCTGGGGCACGCCGCCGGCCACCGGCATCATCAGGCCGTGCTTGAGACCCGTGCCGGTGACGTGGGGGCCATGCACGGGCGATTCGGTGTCTTCCTGCGGACTGCCGCCCTGCTGGGCGACGGCCGAGGGCTGGCCGGACGGTTGGGGGGCCGGCGCCTCGGGCACCTGCTGCGCTTGCGGCCGGGCCGGCTGCAGCAGCGAGGGCGGCGTCAGGCGCGGCGTGCTCGATTCGGTCAGGCGCGGCTGCAAGCCGCCGGGATTATCTTGGGTGGCCTGGTCGTTTGCGCTCGCGGCGGCGGCCGCGCGGCGCGCCTGCTCGGCGGCCAGCTGTGCCTGCCTGGCTTGCTGCGCCTTGCGGGCGATTTCCGCCTGGCGGGCCTGCTCGGCCTGCCGCGCAAGTTCCGCCTTGCGCGCCTGCTCGGCCTTGCGGGCTTGCTCGGCCCGGCGCGCCGCCTCCTCGGCAGCCTGGCGCGCGATGGCGACCTGCAGGTCGTCGATCAGGTGCGTCATGCGCTGATCGTCCCGGCCCAGCTTGCCGGCCTCGGCGCGCTGGGCCTGGAGCTGGCCCTCGATGCGGGCCAGCACGCCGGCGCGCGCTTTCTGCTCGGCCAGGAGCTTGCCCTTCTGGGCGGCGGTTTCGCTGGCCACGCGCGCGAGTTCGGAGCGGCGATTGGCGGCGGACGACTGCAGCTGGGCCATGCGGTCGAGTTCGGCGCGCAGCGCTGCAAGCGCCTTGGCGCGCGCCTGGGAGACGAAATCCAGATAACCCAGGTTGCGGCCCAGTTGCTGCGGATCGCCGCCCGACAGCAATGCGGCCCACGGCGACAGGCCGCTGGCGTACTCGGCGCGCAGCTGGCGGGCCAGTTCGTCGCGGCGCCGGGCCAGCACGATCTGCTCGGCCGCGATCTGCTTCTCGATATTGGTCAGGTCGGCTTGCGCGCGGCGCTGTGCCAGGCCCAGGTCGCGCAGCTGCAGATCGATGCGGGATATGGCGGTTTCCGACGCGCGCAGCGCGTCGGCGGCGTCCTTGCGGGCCGCCTCGCGCGCATCGATTTCTTTCTGCAGGGCGCCGATGCGCTCGCGCAGGGAGGCCTGGCGCCGTTCGGCCTGGGTCTGCTGCCTGGCCAGGTCCGCAGCCGGCGCCGCGCAGGCCGAGGCGGCGGCCAGCATCAGCGCCGCCGCCCAAGTGCATCCAGCCATCCGGCGCATCGTCGTCCGTCCGCTTATTTCTTGGCCTTGCCCTGCGCGGCCACCGCGGCCATGGCCGCCTCGATTTGCGCGGGATCGCCCAGATAATAGTGGCGGATGGGCTTGAGATCGTCGTCCAGCTCGTACACCAGCGGCTGCCCGGTGGGAATGTTCAGGCCGACGATGTCGTCCTCGGACATGCCATCCAGGTATTTGATGAGCGCGCGCAGGCTGTTGCCGTGAGCGGCGACCAGCACCTTGCGGCCCGCGCGGATGGCCGGGGCGATGGAATCGTTCCAGAACGGCAGCACGCGCGCCACGGTGTCCTTCAGGCACTCGGTGGCAGGCAGTTCGCCGGCCGGCACGCGGGCATAGCGCGGGTCGAAACGCGCGTGGCGCGGATCGTCCAGGGCCAGGGGTTCGGGCGCGATCGCGTAGGCGCGGCGCCAGACGAGCACCTGCTCTTCGCCGAACTTGGCGGCGGTCTCGGCCTTGTTCAGGCCCTGCAGAGCGCCGTAATGGCGCTCGTTCAGGCGCCAGGAATTGCCCACCGGGGTGTACATGGCATCCATGGCGTCGAGCGCGATCCAGAGGGTGCGGATGGCACGCTTGAGCACCGAGGTGAAGGCCAGATCGAAGGAATAGCCCTCTTTCTTGAGCAGCAGGCCTGCCTGGCGGGCCTGTTCGCGGCCGGTGTCGGTAAGATCGACGTCGGTCCAGCCGGTGAAGCGGTTTTCAAGGTTCCATTGGCTTTCGCCGTGGCGCATCAGAACGAGTTTGTGCATGGTAGGGGCGCCCGCCGGGCGCGGGAATTGTGGAGAATTCGAGTGAAACAACCCGGTCTTCAGAACCGGTAACACTCTCATTTTATAATTGACTGCTTTGCCCAGGGATCTTTCGCCTTGCGCATGCGTAACCAAATCCAGGAAAGCCTCCCGTGAACGTAGTGGATCTTCTGCACTTCCTGCTCGACAAGAGCAACATTTTCTTTGTCATCATCGCCGTCGTCTCGGGTGCAATGCTGGCCTTTCCGAACCTGCGCAACGGCCGCGCAAGCGGCGGGCTGAGCACGTCCGAAGCCATCCAGATGAGCAACCAGCAACAGGCGGTATGGGTCGACGTGCGTCCCGCCGAGCAGTTCCAGGCCGGCCATATCGCCCAGGCGCGCAGCCTGCCGGCCGCCGACGTCGAGCAGAAAGTCTCCAGCCTGCCCAAGAACAAGCCGCTCATCCTGGTGTGCGAGCAGGGCCGGGATGCCCCGCGCATTGCCGCGCGCCTGCGTGCCCAGGGCTACGCCGATGCCAAGGCGCTGCAGGGCGGCATGAAGGCCTGGTTCACGGCGGGCCTGCCCGTAACGCAAAAAAGCTGATTCCTCCACAGGAAAAATCATGCAAAAAGTCGTCATGTACAGCACGGACTACTGCCCCTATTGCCAGCGCGCCGAGGCGCTGCTCAAGGCGCGCGGCGTGACCGACCTGGAAAAGATCCGCATCGACCACGACCCCGCCCAGCGCCAGGCCATGATCGAGCGCACCGGCCGGCGCACCGTGCCGCAGATCTACATCGGCGCCACCCATGTCGGCGGCTGCGACGACCTGGTCGCCCTGGACCGCCGGGACGGCCTGCTGCCCCTGCTCAACGGCTGACCTCCCTTTTTTCTCGCCCCACCAATCAACGGAACTTTCATGGCCGACGATCAAAACAACCAGCAAGACTCCGATGCTCCTGCCTTCAACATGCAGCGCGTCTACCTGAAGGACCTCTCGCTGGAGATGCCCAACGCGCCGCACATCTTCCTGGAGCAGGAAACGCCCCAGGTCGAAGTCAGCGTCAATGTCGGCGGCCAGCGACTGGCCGAGACGGTGTTCGAATCGACCGTCACCGCCACCGTCACCACCCGCATCAACGACAAGGTGCTGTATCTGGTCGAGGCCACCCAGGCCGCCATTTTCGAGCTGGCCAACATCCCGGCCGAGCAGATGGACCCCATCCTGGGCATCGTGTGCCCGACCATGGTCTATCCGTACCTGCGCGCCAATGTGGCCGACGCCATCACCCGCACTTCGCTGCCCCCGCTGCATCTGGCCGAAGTCAACTTCCAGGCGCTGTACGAGCAGCAGATCGCCCAGCTCCAGCAGCAAGGCGATGCCGCCAACGGCAGCGACTCCGGCATCATCCTGCCGCCGGGCGCCACGCGCCAGTAAGCCGCTCCCGCCGTCATGAACAAGCCCGCGGCCTTGCGCGTCGCCGTGCTGGGCGCGGGCAGCTGGGGCACGGCGCTCGCCGCGGCGGCGGCGCGGCGCCATCCCACCCTGCTGTGGGCGCGCGATGCCGCCTTGGCCCAGGCCATGGCGCAGGCGCATGAAAACCATCGCTATCTGCCCGGCGTGCCCCTGCCCGAGACGCTCGCCGTCGACAGCGACCTGGACGCCGCGTTGGCCTTCCTGCAAAGCGACCCGGACCGCGCACTGATCATCCTGGGCGTGCCGGTGGCGGGCCTGGACCAGATTTGCCGCATGCTGGCGCAACGCCTGCCGGCCTTGGGCATGACAGGCGTGCCCATCGTCTGGACCTGCAAGGGATTCGAAGAAGGAACCTCGCGCCTGCCGCATGAAATCGCCCGGGCCGCCTTGCCCGCCGGATGGCGTGGCGGCGTGCTCTCGGGGCCCTCGTTCGCGCGCGAAGTGGCGCAGGGCCTGCCCGTGGCGCTGACCGTCGCCAGCGGCGAGCGGGCGGTGCGCGATGCGACCATCGCGGCCCTGCATGGCGGGCCGATGCGCGTGTACGCCAGCGGCGACGTCGTCGGCGTCGAAGTGGGCGGCGCACTCAAGAATGTCATCGCCGTGGCCTGCGGCATTGCCGATGGCCTGCGACTGGGCACCAACGCCCGTGCCGCGCTGATCACGCGCGGCCTGGCCGAAATGACACGG
>DAIDKG010000443.1 GCA_027450125.1 Bordetella sp.
ATGTCCTCGCCGGTTTTCACCAGCTTTTCCGCGTAGCGGGTGATCTTGTCGTAGATTTTATCGCAGGCCCGCTTCGGGTCCGGGTCGCAGCAGCTGAGCAGCGAGATGCCCATGGTGATGGTGCGGATGTCCAGGTTTTCCATCTGGACCATGCTCATGGTCTCGAGGATTTCCTGCGGGTCGAAGTGCACGGTCATGGGGCTGCTCGATGGTTTGCTGATGGGCCGCGCCAGTCCTAGACGCGGTGCATGAACTTGAACACGTCCTCGTGCTGCGCGTCGATGCGCAGGCCCAGATCCCCGGCCTTGTGCGCCAGGGATGCCTTCAGCGTGTCGAGGGCCACGCTGGCCCTGGCCATGTCGCCGAGCAGGATCATGACGAAGAACTCTCCGAGCAGCGTCTGGGAGATGTCCAGGATATTGACGCCGGCGTCGGCCAGCACGCGTGAGACCTCGGCGATGATGCCGGTGCGGTCATGGCCGACCACGGTGACGATGATGCGCTGGGAAGCAATGGACACGACGGTTCTCCGGGGGATCAAGGCTGCAAGGGGTCACGTGACTCCACCACGGGCAGCTCCACGTAGCTGCTGTTCCTGCCGGAGTCGAACACGCTGATGGTGGCCTTCACGTAGTCGCCGGGCCTGGCGAAGAAGATGTTGGGCACGAAGGTCTGCGGGTTGCGGTCGTACACCGGGAACAGGCTCGACTGCACCTGCACCATGAGGTGGTGGCCCGGCAGGAACACATGGTTGACGTTCGGCAGCGGGAACCGGTACTGCTGCGGCCGACCGGCCGGCACCGCTTCGGGCTTCTCATAGCTGTTGCGGTAGCGCCCGCGCAGGATGTCCACGGACACCATGAGCTGGTAGCCGCCCATGGCGGGCTCGCGCCCTTCCTCGTCGGGGTAGACATCGATCAGCTTGACGATGAAGTCGCCGTCGGTCCCCGTGGTGCTGGCGATGAGGTTGGCAACGGGCGCCCCGGACAGCTTCAGTGGCCGGGTCAGCGCCGGCGACTCGAAGCTCAGGACGTCGGGGCGGCTGGCGACGCTGCGTTGGTCCTGCACCAGCCAGGTCTGCCAGGTGGTTTCGCCATCACCACCGATGTGGATCGGCCGCGGCAGGTAGGGCACCGGCTTGGCGGGGTGCGAGACATAGCTTTCCGCGGCAGGACCTGAGGCCGGGTTCGCAGCCGGCGTGAAGCCCAGCCGGCCCGACGGCTGCAGATAGAGCTTGTGCGGTTGCACCGTGCAGCCGCTTTCGCAGCCGGAGGGCCAGGTCGCCAGGCGCTCCCAGCGGTCGGTGCCCGTCTCGAACGCCGTCACCTGCGCGACATCCAGGGGTGGCGCATCGTCCTTCAGGTAATGGTCAAAGAACGGCTTGAGCAGGTGGTCGCGGAAATATCGGGCGGTGTCGCTGCCGAAGCGGATGGGGCCGATGGCGCTGCCGTCCAGGCGCTCCTGATGGTGGAACCAGGGTCCCATGACCAGGAACAGGTCGGGATTCTGCGGCTGCGCGGCCTTGATGGCCTTGTAGACGGCCATGTTGCCATAGATGTCCTCCTGGTCCCACAGCGAGTGCACCAGCATCGTGGGCACGGTGAGCGGCTGCTGCGCCAGGATGCGGTCCAGCGCCTGGTCCTGCCAGAAGGCGTCATAGGCCGGGTGCTGCATGACCTTGACCGCGAAGCCGACCTGTTCCAGGCCGTGCGCCCGGGCGATGCTGCCGGCGGAGCCTTCCAGCCAGGCGCTGTAATCATCGTAGTGGTCGGACCACCACAGCGGGCCGTCGTCCCGCGCGGCCTCCTGTTCCTGGAAATAGGTGAAGCTGTCCAGGCGAAAGGCGCCGCGGTGGAACCAGTCATCGCCCATCCAGCCGTCCACCATGGCGTTGATCGGGATCGCCGCCTTCAGCGCCGGGTGCGGGTGCACCAGCGCCATGAGCGAGGTGAAGCCGTCGTAGGAGATGCCCAGGATGCCCACCTTGCCGTTGGACTCCGGGACGTTCTTCACCAGCCAGTCGATGGTGTCCCAGGCGTCCGTGGAGGGATCCACGTCCGTCGGGTTGAGCGGCCCCTTGAGCGGGCGGTTCATGACGTAGTCGCCCTGCGAACCGTGCTTGCCCCGGATGTCCTGGTATACGCGGATGTAACCGTCGTGGATCACAAGATCGGAGGCGGCGTCGTCATTGCCAAGCAACGCAGCGATGTGCGCCGTGGCGTTGTGGATGTCCGCGCCGTAGGGCGTGCGCGTCAGCAGCATGGGCGCGTGGGTGGCGCCCTTGGGGATGATGATCACGGTGTGCAGTCGCACGCCGTCCCGCATCGGGATCATCTCATCGCGCAGGGTGTAGTCGAACGAGCCGGTGCGCTGGGTGAAGGCGTCGGGGATTTCGCTGGGCAGGCCCGTGGGTGCAGCGTCGGCCGCAACGGGCAGCAGGGCGCAAAGCGACAGCAGGGTGGTCGCGACAATAAGGGTGCCCGGGACCGGGGATCGTTGGGATGACATGGAATGATTACTCGCGCGCCGTGGAGACTTGGTTGGCGTTCAGTCCGCTGTTGCCGCAGGCCGCTGAAGTCCCGCGGGTGTCATGAACCGGCAACGCGGGCCGCTGGCCCTGACCAGCCGCCCGTCGAGCGTCGCAAGCGACAGCCCCAGCGCCTCGGCTACCGCGACATACCAGGCATCGTAACCGGTCACAGCATGGCGTAATTCCCAGATACGTCCGGCGAAGGCCTCGAAGGGCAGCAGTTCGATGTTCAGCTGCAGCATGTCCTCGTAGGCGGCGTTGGCTTCCGATGCCGGGAGCTTTCCGGCCAGTTCCAGCTTGCGCAGGGAATTGGCCGCCTCCACCAGCACCAGTTCCGGCGCGTGCAGGTCACCGCCGGCGAGGAATTGCTCGGCCCATTCTCCATCGGGTCCGCTATCGACAAGAGCGGCTACCAGCACCGATGCGTCAATGACCCCGCTCAACGTCGGTCAGCGTCCCGGGTTTTCAGGATTTCCTGTGCGGACACGCGGATCTGCGAAGACCGCTTGCGCTTGCGGACCTGCTCCAACCAGGTATGGACCGTTGGGCGTGCCGCGAGGCGTTCCAGTTCTTTGCGCAGGTATTCCTGCATGGACTGGCCCTGCAGCGCAGCGCGAGCGGCCAATTCGTCGCGGACTTTGGCGGGGACGTCGCGAACTGTGATCTGGATTGTCATGCAGTCATTTTGCTGCTATTCGCGTCAATTTGCAATCAGGATGAGAAATAAAGGCGGACCATCCCAGAGCGGGATCAACAGACCTGACGCCGATCGGTAGGCCGCCATGGTCGTTCCCGAACGTTCAGGATCACGTGATTACCTACTTGGCGCAGGGCTGGCAGCGGCGCCATTTGCGAGGTAACCAATTGATTTACAAGGTAGCGGATATTCCCCATACTGCAAGGATTGCAGGATGCCAGGCAAGCCGACGACGGCATGCCTTGCTCCTTGTGCGGTACTGCCACTGCCACTGATGCTGGACGCTCGGCACCAACCCCTTCACTGAGGTGATCGTTTGCCATGAACCTTCGCGCTGCGCTGAGTTTTGCCGCCACGGCCCTTTTGACCCTGTCGC
>DAIDKG010000444.1 GCA_027450125.1 Bordetella sp.
CGCTATGCCGCCTGCTGGATGCAGCGGCCCGACAGCCATGTCGCGCGCACGGTGGCCGAGGTGGCCCAGCGCATCGCGCGCGAAGAAGACGCGAAGTACCAGGCCATACACATCAGGCAAAACCCTGATAAGAATTTCTTATAAGACCCTATCGCAACATATGATTGGACGCCGGGTGTCGATTTCGATGGAATAGCTTCCAGCCGATCAGGGCATCGGAGCTGAATCAAAGGAAATGCCACCATGACATCGAACACGCTTGCCGATCTCGCCTACCAGGCGCGCCTGGACGCGCGCAGCGGCAAGTACGACGCGCCCACGGCCAATCTCGCCCCGGGCTGCGTTCAGGCCAACCTGGCCATCCTGCCGCACGCGCTGGCTGCCGATTTCCTGCATTTCTGCCAGCGCAATCCCAAGCCCTGTCCGCTCCTGGCCATGTCGGAGCCGGGCAACCCGGCACTGCCCGAACTGGGCCGCGACATCGACATCCGCAGCGACATACCGCGCTATCGCGTCTGGCGCAACGGCGAACTCGTGGCCGAGCCGCGCGATGTGCGCGAATTCTGGCGCGACGACCTGGTGTCTTTCCTCATCGGCTGCTCATTTTCGTTCGAGCAGGCCATGCTCGAGAACGGCCTGCCCGTGCGGCATATCGAGCAGGGGTGCAACGTACCCATGTACCGCACCAATGTTCCGACCAATCCGGCCGGCGTGTTCAGCGGCCCGCTGGTCGTGTCCATGCGTCCGCTGAAGGCGGCCGATGCCATACGCGCCATTCAGGTCACCTCGCGTTTCCCCTCGGTGCATGGCGCGCCCGTGCACCTGGGCGATCCGGCGCAAATCGGCATCGCCGATATCGACAAGCCCGATTACGGCGATCCGGTCGAGATCCGGGCGGATGAAATTCCGGTGTTCTGGGCCTGTGGCGTGACGCCCCAGTCCGTGGTGGCCTCGGTAAAACCCGAATACTGCATCACGCATGCACCGGGCTATATGCTGGTTACCGACCTGCTCAACAGCAGGATGGCAGTCCTTTGATGTCCGTTTTTCCACAATCGCTTTTTTCCAGGAGTCGACGCATGAAAAAGAATATCCTCGCTGGCGTACTGGCCAGCCTGGCCATGGCGGCAGCGCTACCTGCCCACGCCGCGGACAAGGTCGTACGCATCGGCGCGATCTATCCGCTCACCGGCTCGCTGGCCTCTACCGGCCAGGAACTGAAAGAGGCCATCGACCTGGCCGTCGATCTCATCAACAATCCTCACAATGCGCCCGGCCTGGCCGGCATTCCGATAGCCCAGGGCAAGGGCCTGCCCAACCTGGGCGGCGCCAAGATCAAGATCGTGTACGAGGATTCGCAAGGCAAGCCCGAGATCGGCCTGGCCGATGCCCAGCGCCTCATCGACCAGGAACACGTCGTGGCACTGACCGGCGCCTACCAGTCCGACGTGACCAAGACGGCCAGCCGCGTCGCCGAGCAACACGGCATTCCCTATCTGAACGCCGAATCCAGCAGCCCTGACCTGACCGAGCGCGGCTACCAGTGGTTCTTTCGCACGACGCCCAACGACGAGACTTTCATCGAGAACATGATGCAGTTTCTCGACACGATCAAGTCCCAGCCTACCAAGAAGATCGCCGTGGTGTACGAGAACACCGATTTCGGCGTGAACACCTACAAGGCCGTCAAGAAGTTCGCCGAGAAATACCACCGCCAGATCGTCGCCAACATTGCCTACAGCGCCAATTCGCCGTCGGTGACCGCCGAGGTGCAGAAGCTGGCCGCGGCCAAGCCGGATGTGGCCATCTTCGCCAGCTACGTATCCGACGCCATGCTGTTCGTGCGCACGATGCGCGAGATGAAGTACGCACCGCCCCTGCTGCTGGCCAATGACGCCGGCTTCATCGACACGCGCTTCATCCAGGAGATGGGCCCGCAGGTGCAGGGCGTGCTCACGCGCGACGTATGGGCTACCGACGTGACTGGCGCCAAGCCCGCGCTCAAGGCCATCAACGACCTTTTCAAGGCCAAGTACGGCAAGGAGCTCAACGGCAACAACGCGCGCTCGCTGGAGGGCATCCTGGTGCTGGCCGACGCCATCAACCGCGCCGGTTCGACCGATCCGCAGGCCATCCGCAAGGCCTTGATCGCGACCAACCTGAGCGCGAATCAGATTGTCATGCCCTGGGCCGGCGTGAAGTTCAATGCCAAGGGCCAGAACACGGAGGGCTCCGGCCTGATCCTGCAGATGGACGGTCCCGGCTACAAGACGGTCTGGCCCGTGTCGTATCGCACCGATACCAATCTGCCCAAACTGCCGTTTGCCTGGAAGTAAGACCGCGCGGCGCGCGTTGCGACGCGCGCCGCAGCCTATATGAGAGCGAACTGGCCACGCCTGCGGCGTGAGCCGCTCCAAGGGGAAAATCGAAAATGCTGGAAGCGCTTCTGGCCGGTTTGTTCAACGGCTTGATTTACGCCGCGGTGGCGGTGGGGCTGGCGCTGATATGGGGCATCACCGATGTCATCAATTTCGCCCATGGCGAATTCCTGATGCTGGCCATGTATGCCGCCTATTGGCTCTTTACGCTGGGACATGTGGACCCGACCATGTCGGCGCCGCTGGTCGCCGTGCTGCTGGCCTTCGTGGGTTTCCTGACCTACGCCCTCATCATCAAACGGCTGCAGAGCGGACCGCCGATGACCGTCATCCTGGCCACGTTCGGCCTGAGCCTGGTGCTGCGCCAGGTGGCCTTCATCGCGTTCACGCCCGATTACCGCACGCTGCCGGACACCTGGCTTTCAGGCAGCGTGTCGCTGGGCGGCATCGCAATGGGTCGCCCCTCGGTGGTCACCGGCCTGGTCGCACTGGTGATGGTGATCGCGCTCTTCGTGCTGGTCTACCGCACGCGCTGGGGCCATGCCCTGCAGGCGGTGGCCGAAGATCGTCAGGTCGCGGCCCTGGTGGGCATCCCGCCCGATCGCATCAACGCCCAGGTATGGATGCTGGGCAGCGCCGCGGTGGGGCTTGCGGGCGCCTTGCTCACCACCTTCTTCTATGTGTTCCCGTCGGTCGGCACGGTGTTTGCGCTGCTGGCCTTCGTGGCGGTGTGCATGGGCGGCTTCGGTTCGCTGGCAGGGGCCGTCATTGCCGGCATCCTGATCGGCGTGATCGAATCGTTGACGGGGTATTTCGCGGAGCCGGCCTTGAAGACGGTCAGCATCTACATCCTGTTCATTCTGGTGCTCTGGTATCGGCCGCGCGGCCTGTTCGGGCGGTGGTGACATGACGACGCAAATTTCAGAGTCCGGCAAGAACCGGCATGTTCCTGTGCTGTACGCCGCTGTCATCGCGGCGCTCCTGGGGCTGCTGCCTTTCGCGGTCAAGGATTCCTTCACGCTGCAGGTGCTGCTGCTGGCCATCATGTTCGGCGCGCTGGGCGCGAGCTGGAATCTGGTGGGCGGCTTCCTGGGCCGGGTGTCCTTCGGCCACGGCGTTTTCATCGGCATGGGGGCCTATACCACCTTGCTGCTGCTGCACCATGCCAAGGTCTCCCCACTGGTCGGCATCCCGCTGGGGGGGCTGATCTGCGCCATGCTGGCCTGGGCCGTGGGCGGGCCGACGCTGCGCCTTTCGGGCCATTACTTTGC
>DAIDKG010000445.1 GCA_027450125.1 Bordetella sp.
AAGCTGCTGGGACAGCCCGTGGTGGTCGACAACCGGGCCGGCGCGGGCGGCACCATCGGCGCGGGCTACGTCGCGCGCGCCAAGCCGGATGGCTACACCCTGTTTCTGGCCACAATTGCCCACACCATCGCACCGTCCATCTACAAGAAACTGCCCTACGATTTCGTCAAGGATTTCGCCCCCATCACGACAGTGGCATCGTGCCCCAACGTGCTCATCGTCAATCCCAAGGTGCCGGTCCACTCGGTCACCGAGCTGATCCAGTACGCCAAGGCACACCCCGGCCAGCTCAATTTCGGTTCGGCCGGCATCGGCAGCACGGAGCACCTGGCCGGCGAACTCTTCAAGCGCATGGCGGGCATACAGATCAATCATGTGCCGTACAAGGGCGGCGCGCCCATGATGACCGACCTGATGTCGGGTCAGATCCAGATGTCGCTCGAGACGAGCGGTTCGGCGCTGACGCAGATCCGCGCCAACACCGTCCGCGCCCTGGGCGTGTCCAGCCCCAAGCCCAGCGTCTATCTGCCCGGCGTTCCCGCAATCGACCAGGCCGGTCTGCCGGGCTATACGTTCCAGACCTGGTACGGCCTGATGGCTCCCGCGGGCACGCCCGCGGATGTGCAGGCCAGGCTTTACGCCACCACCGTCAAAGCGCTGGAATCGCCCGAGATGAAGAAGGCCATGACGTCCATCGGCGCCGATCCCGGCGGCGAGCCCTCCAGGCAGTTTGGCGCCTACATCGTCGAACAGACCAAGAAGTGGCACGACATCCTGCAGGCCGGGAAATAAGACCGGCCAGGCCACGCGTCCGGCGGCGGTCCGGGCCGGCGGGGCGCCGCCGGCCCGGATGTTGATATCAGCAGGCCGCCAACATCAGGTCCAGGTTCTGCACTGCCGCGCCCGACGCGCCCTTGCCCAGGTTGTCGAATACGGCCGCCAGGACGGCCTGGCCATGCTCGGGGTTGTGGAACACGCCCAGCCACATGTCGTTCGTGCCGTTCAGCGCCTCGGGATCGAGGCTGCCCATGATGCTCGTCTGGCCCAGCGGCAGCACCTGCACATGGCGCGATCCGGCGTAGTGGTGATCCAGGCAGGCATGCAGGGCCTGGGCATCCGTGCGCAGCGACGACAGGTCCAGCGGCACCGTCAGTACGATGCCCTGCCGATAGGCGCCGTAGGCAGGCACGAAGAAAGGACGGCCCGACAACCCGATGTGCGCCTGCATCTCGGGCACGTGCTTGTGCGCAAGACCCAGGCCATAGACTTGAAAAGCCGGCGCCGCGGCCGCATCCGCGCCCTCGTACTGCTGCACGCTCGCGCGGCCCCCGCCTGAATAGCCGGACACCGCATGGATGGCCACCGGCCAATCCTCGGGCAGCAGGCCGGACTCGCGCAAGGGCCGCAGCAGGCCGATCGCACCGGTGGGATAGCAGCCCGGATTGGTCACCCGCCTGGCGGCCGCGATGCGCTCGGCCTGCCCTTGCGTCATTTCCGGAAAGCCGTAGACCCATCCGGGCGCGGTGCGATGCGCCGAGCTCGCGTCGATGACGCGCACGGCCGGGTTGGCGACCGACTGCGCGGCCTCACGCGCTGCCGCATCCGGCAGGCACAGTATGGCGATGTCGCAGTCGTTGATGGCCGCGGCGCGGCGCTGGGCGTTCTTGCGCTCGGCCGCGGCGAGGGTGGCAACGCGGATGTCCGCGCGTCCCTGCAGGCGTTCGTGGATCAGCAGGCCAGTGGTTCCCTGGTCGCCGTCGATGAAGACTGTAGGTAAGGACATGATGATTCCCGGCTCCCGATATGGTTTCGCGAGCCGCCATCTTCCGTCCGGCGCCAGGATATGAAAAGTTGAATCTTATGACTTCATGATTCAGATTTTCTGAATCAGCAGGCACTACGACTTCCAGCGCGGCGGGCGCTTTTCCATGAATGCGTCGATGCCCTCGCAGGCATCCTCCTCCATCATGTTCTGTGCCATGACCTCGCCTGCGTAGGCGTAGGCGTCGGACAGCGCCATCTGCTTCTGCTTGTAGAACATGGCCTTGCCCAGCCGTATGGCCGCGGGACTCTTGACGAGGATCTCGGCCGTCTTGCGCGTCACCGCGTCGTCCAGCTGGTCGTCGGGCACCGCTTCGTTGACCAGGCCCCAGTCCGCCGCCGTAGCTGCGTCGATGAAGCGCCCGGTCACCAGCATGTCGAACGACCGCTTGGACGAGACATTGCGCGACAGGGCCACGGCCGGAGTCGAGCAGAACAGCCCCACATTGATGCCCGAGACGGCAAAGCGCGCCGACTCGGCCGCGATGGCCAGATCGCAGCTGGCCACGAGCTGGCAGCCCGCGGCAGTGGCCACGCCGTGGACGCGGGCGATCACCGGTATGGGCAGGGCCTGGATCGCCTGCATCACCCGGCCGCACTTGGCGAACAGTTCCTGGTAGTAGGCAAAGTGAGGCTTGCCGCGCATCTCGCGCAGATCGTGTCCGGCGCAAAATGCCTTGCCGGCGCCCGACAGCACCACGCAGCGTGCCTGCGCATCCATGCTGATCGCCGCCAGCTCGCGCTGCAAGGCATCGAGCAGTTCGTCAGACAGCGCATTGAATTGCTGCGGACGATTCAACTGCAGCACCACGACGCCGTCCATGTCTTCCCTGAGCAGAAGAGAAGAGGAAAT
>DAIDKG010000446.1 GCA_027450125.1 Bordetella sp.
GATCTTCGCCACCGCGCCGCTGCTCACCGCCGCCCTCGCCTGGGTAAGCCTCGGCGAGCGCCCCCCTGCCGTCACTCTGGCGGCGGGAGTGGCCGCGCTCGTCGGGGTCGGGGTGATGGCGGCGGGCGCGGGTGGAGCGGACGACCGGCTGGGCGATCTGATCGCGCTCGGGATGACTCTCTCGAATGCGGGGATGAACGTGCTGATGCGCCGCCACCGCCATGTCTCGATGCTGCCGGCGGCGGCGGTTTCGGCCTATCTGGTCAGCCTGCTCATGCTGCCCGCCGCCGTCTCCCAGTTGGCCGGCGCCAGCGCGTGGGACTGGTTCTGGCTGGCCATGCTGGGCGTGTTCTGCACGGGCCTGGCGCATTTTCTCTTCATTTCCAGCCTGGCCGGACTCAAGGCCAGCACGGCCGGCACGGTGATCGCGCTCGAACCGGTCTACGGCATCGCGTTCGCCTGGGCCCTGTTCGGCCAGCAGCCTACGCTGCGCATGCTGGCCGGCGGCGCCATCGTGATCGCCGCCATCGTCTGGTCGGGGTTGCGGCGCTCCTCGGCGCAACCCGCCCATGGAAAAATAGTAAATCAAAGCAAATAGTGTCTTGACAGTATTTGCATAGTCAATTAAATTGGCGCTCATCATGAACGCCCCGAGACCTTCCAGCAGCGACACCCACCTCCATTACCGCGGTGGCAAGAGCTGCGTCACCAAGGACAACGTCGGGTTCCTGGTGAAGCTGGTGAACCTGTCGCTGAATCGTGCGCTCGACCAGGAAATGGTCGCGCTCGATCTGACCGCCATGCAATGGCGCCCCATGATCAGCATCTACAACGGCACGGCCGACACCCCCGCCGAACTGGCCCGCCTGGCTGGCGTCGACACCAGCGCCATGACCCGGACATTGGACCGTCTCGAGGCCAAGGGACTGCTGCGCCGGACCCGCAGCCACGAAGATCGCCGCATCATCAAGATCGAACTGACCGAAACCGGCAAGGAAAAAGGTCAGCAGATCCCGCCCTGCGTGGACAGGGTGCTCAACCAACACCTGCGTGGATTTTCCGTCGAGGAAGTCGCCCAGCTGCGCCACCTGCTGCGCCGCATGCTGGCCAACGGCTCTTTCGACCTGCCCGCAGCCCTTTCCGAATAACGCCGGCCCTTCGTGCCAGCCAGCAATGGATCGCAGCATCGTTTGTCGCGTAAATGACTGCATAGTCAAATATAGATAGCCATATAAATCGCCTTCCAAGCAGAATCAGCATGAAACGCCTACTCTTTACCGCCCTAGCGCTGTCCCTGAGCGGCTGCGCCCTGATGGAGCCCTCCGCTCCGCCGGCAGCGCAGCTGGACGGCGCCAAACTGGGCCTGGCCGAGCAATCGGTGACCTGGCCCGACGCGCAATGGTGGCGCCGCTACGGTGACCCGCAACTGGACCAGCTGGTGCAGGAGGCCCTGGCCGGCAGCCCGACAATGACCGCCGCACAGGCCCGCCTGGCCCAGGCCAACGCTTCGGTCGGGCGCGCCCGCGCGCCGCTCATGCCCAGGCTGGACGCCGGCTACTCGCTCAACCGCACGCGCTTTCCCAATGGCTACATCTATCCGCCTCCGTATGGCGGCAACAACTTCAGCGATAATCGCCTGGCGCTCAATTTCAGCTACGAGCTCGATTTCTGGGGCAAGAACCGCGACCTGCTGAAGACCGCGGTGTCGCAGCGCGACGCCGTGGCGGCAGACGCCCAGGCCGCGCGCAACCTGCTCGCCCACTCCGTGGTACAGAGCTATCTGAACCTGCAGAACGCGCTCGCCCAGCGCGACGTGCTGCAGGCGATCGCCAAACAGCGCAAGGAACTCTATGACCTGACGCAAGGCCGCCAGAAGGCGGGCCTGGACACGCAGGTCGAAGTCAAGCAGTCCGAATCCGCGCTCGCCGCGGTGAAGGTGGACCTGACCCAGGAAGACACCACCATCGCGCAGTTGCGCAACCAGCTTGCCGCGCTGGTGGGCGCAGGTCCGCAGCGCGGCAAGGCCATCGTGCAGGTCAAACTCACCGCGCCCAGCGGCGTGCTGCCTGCCTCCGTGCCGCTGGCGCTGCTGGGCCGCCGTCCCGACGTGGTCGCCGCGCGCTGGCGCGCCGAGGCCGCGCGCAGCCAGGTCGCCGTCGCCAAGACCGCGTTCTATCCGGACGTGAACCTGGTGGCCTTCGCCGGCTATGAGGCGCTGGGTCCGCTGAGCACCATGTTCAGCCAGGGCAAGACCTTCGGCTTCGGCCCGGCAATCACGCTGCCCATCTTCCATGGCGGCGAGCTGAACGCGCAACTGGCTGGCCGACGCGCCGAAGCCGATTCGGCGGTGGCCGACTACAACCGCACCGTGCTCGACGCCGTGCGCCAGACGGCCGACGCCATCGATGCGCTGCGCCTGATCCAGCGCGAAAAACAGGAAGAGCACGTAGCCCGCTCTGCCATCGACGATGCCTACCAGCTTGCGGTGCAGCGCTACAAGTCCGGGCTGGGCAACTACCTGTCCGTGCTCATCGCGCAAAACAGCGTGCTGACCGAAGACCGGCGCGACACCGACCTGCGCATGCGCGCCTACCAGCTCGATGCCGATCTGGCCTATGCGCTGGGCGGCGGCTACCGGGATCCGAGCCGGGCCAAGCCGACGCAGACCGGCTCCCAAGGGGCTGCTCCGGCAGCCCAGGCCGCCGACACGACTTCTGACTGAATACCACTCTTCTATCCGACGACATCATGAGTGCAACGCCCACCCCCCTGCCCAACCCCAAACGCACCCGCCTTCTGGTCACGGCGGCGGCCGTCTTCGTCCTGCTCGGCATCGCTTATGCCGGATGGTGGTTCCTGTACGGTTCGCACTTCGAGGATACCGACGACGCCTACGTCCACGGCAACCTGGTGCAGATCACGCCGCAGATCGCGGGTACCGTAATCGCCATCGACACCGACGACACCCGCACGGTCAAGGTCGGCCAGCCTCTGGTCCGTATCGACCCGGCCGACGCCGATGTGGCGCTGGCCAAGGCCGAAGCCCAACTGGCCCAGATCGTGCGCCAGGTGCGCACGCGCTACGTGCAGAACGACGCGCTGGCCGCCCAGGTCGAGGTGCGCCAGGCCGAGATCGGCCGCGCCCAGGCTGACCTGGCCCGCGCGCAAAGCGACTTCAAGCGCCGCCAGGCCTTGTCCGGCACCGGCGGCGTGAGCGGCGAAGAGCTGCTGCACGCCGACGTGGCCGTCAAGACGGCGACATCCAATCTGGCGCAGGCCAAGGCCGCGCTGGCCGCCGCCCAGGCTCAGCTGGCGACCAACCTGGCGCTGACCCACGGCACCACCATCGAGCAACACCCCGATGTGCGCGCGGCTGCCGCTGCCGTGCGCGCCGCCTGGCTGGCCAAGTCGCGCACTGTGCTGCCCGCTCCCGTCGACGGCGTGGTCGCACGCCGCAGCGTGCAGGTCGGCCAGCGCGTGGCCCCCGGCTCGGTGCTGATGGATGTCGTGCCGCTCAACCAGGTCTGGGTCGAAGCCAACTTCAAGGAAGGGCAGCTGCGCAACATGAAGGTCGGACAACCCGCGACGATCACGTCCGACCTGTATGGCAGCTCGGTGACCTATCACGGCATCGTGATCGGCATGGACGCCGGCACGGGCAGCGCTTTTGCCTTGCTGCCGGCGCAGAACGCCACCGGCAACTGGATCAAGGTGGTGCAGCGCGTGCCCGTGCGCGTAGCCATCGATCCGAAAGAGTTGAAGCAGCATCCGCTGCGCGTGGGGCTGTCCATGGACGTCGAGGTCGACACAGCAGCCCCCGGCGACGCGGCCAAGGCCGAAAAGAGCCAGGCTGCCCTGAGCACGCCGGTCTTCGACCAATCGAACGCCAAGGCCGACGCGCTGATCGACAGCATCATCAAGGCCAACCTGCAATAAGGTCTGCACAGCCATGAGCGACACTCAAGACCACACCCCGGACGCGCCGGCCGCCAAGCCCGCCGGCACGCCGCCGGCGCCCAAGGTTT
>DAIDKG010000447.1 GCA_027450125.1 Bordetella sp.
GGGCACGTCCACGCACCTGACGGGCGAGCTCTTTGCCGCCACCATCGGCGTGCCGCTGACGCATATTCCCTACAAGGGCACACCGCCGGCCATGGTCGATGTGTCCTCCGGCGCGGTCACCTTCATGTTCGACCAGATGACCGCCGCACTGCCGCTGCTGCAGAGCGGCAAGCTCAAGCTGCTGGCCGTGACCACGGCCAAGCGCATGCCCATGTCGCCCGACACGCCGACGCTGGGCGAAGCCGGACTGCCCGGGTTCGATGTTTCCTCCTGGCAGGCGGTCTTCGTGCCCAAGGGCACGCCCAAGCCCATCGTCGACCGGCTCTCCAAGGCGATCGCCCAGATCGTCAGGGAGCCCGACGTGCAGCAGAAGCTGGGCAAGACCATGGGCATGAACCTGGTGGGCAGCACGCCCGAGCAGCTGCAGGCGCTGGTCGACAAGGAGATCCCGCGCTGGGCCGGCGTGGTCAAGCGCGCGAAGCTTGTCGCCCAGTGATTTCAGGGGCTCACATAAGCCATCTCGCCTGACTCTCCCATCAGCAGGGCCCGGTTCGCCTCCGCGGCTGCGCGCAGATAGTCCCATAGCGTGACGATGCGGCGCAGTTTGCGGACGTCTTCGCGGCTGCTCAGCCAGAAATGGCGCGTGACGACGATCTTGTCCGGCAATATGGGCACGAGCGCCGCATTGGGAGTGGCCATGAAGCACGGCAGGATGGCCAGCGCGCTTCCCTGCAGCGCCGCATGGTATTGCGCGATGACGCTGGTGCTGCGCAGGCTGGCCGTGACGTTGGGAATCGTCCGGTTCAGATACAGCAGCTCGTGGCTGAAGGCGAGGTCCGCCACGTAGTCGATGAAGGGGTGGTGGCGCAGGTCCGCGACCGAGCGGATCGGCCCCCGGCGATCGAGGTAATCGCGCGTGCCGTAGAGCCTGAGCCGGTAGTCGCAGAGTTTGGTGAAGACATATTGCCCGCGTTCGGGGCGCTCCAGCGTGATGGCCATGTCGGCCTCGCGCTTGGAGAGGCTCACGAAATGCGGCACGGGCAGCATGTCGATGGATACGCCGTCATGGACCGCGGCGAAGCGGGCGATCTGGGGTGCCAGGAAAAAGCAGCCGAAACCCTCGGTCGACCCGATCCTTATGTGGCCCGACAGGCTTTGCGTCGTGCCCGCAAACTGTTCGCTGGCGGCGTGCACTGCCGACTCGACCGCGTCGGCATGGCGCAGCAGCCGTTGCCCGTCGGTGGTCAGCGTGAATCCGTCGACCCGCGATTTGTCGAACAGGATAGTGCCCAGCGCCGTTTCGAGCTCGCGTACGCGCCGCGCCACGGTGGTGTGGTCGACGTTGAGCCGCCTGGCGGCGGCGCTCGCGCGCTGGGTCCGGGCCACCTCGAGAAAGTAGCGCAGGTCGTCCCAGTTCAGGGCGCCGAATCGGCTTGTGCTTTTTTGCATAACAGATGGGTTTTTTAATGCCTATCCTGTGGATAATCGAATAACTATACTCGTACCCGGGCGACAAGGCCGTGCGCGCCCGGCGCGCGCGGCCGATCCGTCGCATCGCCTTATACAAAGATCGGCCGCCAGCCGGCCAGCCCCAGACCAGGCAAATTCAGGAGACATGCAATGACCCAGGCATCGAACGCTCAAGTACCGACAGTCCAGTTGCTGATCGACGGCCAGTTCGTCGAATCCAGGACGCAGGAGTGGCGCGACATCGTCAACCCGGCCACCCAGGAAGTGATCGCGCGCGTGCCGTTCGCCACGGCCGACGAGGTCGACGCCGCAGTGCGCAGCGCGCACGCGGCATTCGCCACGTGGAAGAACACGCCGATCGGCGCCCGCATGCGCATCATGCTCAAGCTGCAGGCGCTGATCCGCGAGAACATGCCGCGCATCGCCAGGACGCTGACGGCCGAGCAGGGCAAGACCTTGCCCGACGCCGAGGGCGACGTCTTTCGCGGCCTCGAAGTGGTCGAGCATGCGTGCTCGGTCGGCACGCTGCAGCAGGGCGGCTTTGCCGAGAACGTCGCGGGAGGCGTCGATACGTACACGCTGCAGCAGCCGCTGGGCGTCTGCGTGGGCATCACGCCGTTCAACTTCCCGGCGATGATCCCGCTGTGGATGTTCCCGATGGCCATTGTCTGCGGCAACACGTTCGTGCTCAAGCCGTCCGAGCAGGATCCGCTGTCGACGATGCTGCTGGTCGAGCTCGCGATCGAGGCGGGCATTCCCAAGGGTGTGCTCAACGTGGTGCACGGCGGCAAGGACGTGGTGGATGGGCTGTGCACGCACAAGGATGTCAAGGCGATTTCCTTCGTCGGATCGACTGCGGTGGGCACGCATGTCTACAACCTGGGCGGCCAGCACGGCAAGCGCGTGCAATCCATGATGGGCGCCAAGAACCATGCGGTCGTGCTGCCCGACGCCAACCGCGAGCAGGCGATCAACGCGCTGGTCGGCGCCGGCTTCGGCGCGGCGGGCCAGCGCTGCATGGCCACCTCGGTCGTGGTGATGGTCGGTTCGTCCAAGGACTGGCTGCCCGAACTGGCCGAAAAGGCGAAAAAACTCAAGGTCAACGCCGGCCATGAGCCGAATACCGATGTGGGTCCGCTGGTCTCGCGCGCGGCCAAGGCGCGCGTGCTGGGCCTGATCGAATCGGGCGTCAAGCAAGGCGCCACGCTGCTGCTGGACGGCCGCGACGTGAAGGTGCCCGGCTATGAAAGCGGCAATTTCGTTGGCCCGACGATCTTCACCGACGTCAGGACCGACATGGACATCTACACGCAGGAAATCTTCGGGCCGGTGCTCGTGGTGCTTACCGCCGCGACGCTGGACGAGGCGATCGCCATCGTCAACGCGAACCCCTTCGGCAACGGGGTGGGCCTGTTCACGCAGAGCGGCGCGGCAGCGCGCAAGTTCCAGAGCGAAATCGACATCGGCCAGGTCGGCATCAATATTCCGATCCCGGTGCCGGTACCCTATTTCAGCTTCACCGGATCGCGCGGTTCGAAGCTGGGCGATCTGGGCCCCTACGGCAAGCAGGTCGTCCAGTTCTACACGCAGACCAAGACCGTGACCGCGCGCTGGTTCGACGATGCGACCGTCAGCGACGGCGTGAACACGACGATCAATCTGCGCTGAGCGGCGCAAATCCGTACGCGAGGAGTGGACATGAAAATCGGATTCGTGGGTCTGGGAAACATGGGTGCGCCGATGGCGCTCAACCTGCTGAAGGCCGGCCATGAGCTGGCCGTGTTCGACCTGAACGCGCAGGCGGTGCAGCAGATCGTCGACGCCGGCGCGAAACAGGCCGGCTCGCCCCGGGCGGCGGCCAGCGGCGCCCAGGTCGTGATCACCATGCTGCCGGCGGCTGCGCACGTGCGCAGCGTGCTGACCGCAAGCGAAGGCGTCCTGGCGGGCGCGAGCCCCGGCACCGTCATCGTCGATTCGAGCACGATCGATCCGGCCAGCGTCAAGGAGTTCGCGGCGCTGGCGCAGCAGCACGGCTGCGTGCTGGCCGATGCGCCGGTATCCGGCGGCACCGGCGGAGCGGTGGCCGGCACGCTGACCTTCATGGTCGGCGGCAGCGAGGCCGTCTACGCCCAGGTCAAGCCCGTGCTCGGCGCGATGGGCAAGAACATCGTGCATTGCGGCGACACCGGAACGGGGCAGGTCGCCAAAATCTGCAACAACCTCGTGCTCGGCATCACGATGGCGGGCGTGGCCGAATCCATGGCGCTGGGCGAGGCGCTGGGCATCGATCCCAAGATCCTGGGCGGTATCCTGAACACCTCGACCGGACGCTGCTGGAGCTCGGATACCTACAACCCGTTTCCGGGCATCGTCGAGACGGCGCCGGCATCGCGCGGCTACACCGGAGGGTTCGGCACGGACCTGATGCTCAAGGACCTGGGGCTTGCCACGGAAGCCGCCAAGAGCGCGAGACAGCCCGCCTTCATGGGGGCGCTCGCGCAGCAGTTGTATCAGGCGATGAGCAGCCGCGGCGACGGCAAGCTCGATTTCTCGGCGGTGATCCGACTGTATCGCCAAAAATAATATTGCAATGGACTTTTACTGAATCTCGCGAATCCGCAGGTGCAGGGCTCGGGCCGGAAATACGGCATTACGGCTGGTTGCCAAAGCTCAGCCAGACCCGGTAGCCCTGCTGCAGAATGCCGCCATGGAGAAGTGCGGCCCAAGGGATTCAGAAATGTCGACGATGGTGATGGCGCGATTCGAGAGCGTGCCGATGGCGCGCAGCGCCGCGCATGCCCTGATCGCGGACGGGTTTACCGAGAACGTCGTCAGCATGTTTTATGGCCGCCAGCCGGTGCCCAGGCGGGGGCTTTGGGCCAGGCTGAGCCGGGCGGTCAAGGCGCAGCGCGCCCGCTGCCAGGGCGAGGTCCTGCTGGTGCTGCAGCTGAACGAGGCCGATGCGCCCGACGCCATCAGCCTTCTGCGCGATGCCGGTTGCGTGTCCGTGGAAGAATCGCGAAACGACTGGCAGGCCGGTCCCTGGGAAAGGACCGCCGTGAGCCGCCAGCCGGCTGCGCGCCGGCATATCGCAGGCCGCACGCAGTGGCAGCCCTGACCTGACAGCCGCTCCAAAAAATCAGGCGGCTGCCGCCTGAGGGGCCGTGCGCGCGGGCGGCACATCTTCGATCGAGCATGCTGGCTGGAAAGAATCGGCCTGCGCCATGTGCCAGCCGGTGCGAAAGATCTCGTGCTGGAATTCACCGCGCAGCAACTCGCCCTGTTCCAGGGTGGGGAAGAGCGCCGAGAGCAGGCGCACTTCGGAAGACGAGATGCGCCGGGCAATATGCTGCGGCCGCAGATCCCCAGGATGGGTCAACCCGGCCGCTTCGATCAGCTCGGCCAGCGCGTGCAGGGTGTTGCGGTGGAAGTTGTTCACGCGCTGGGCCTTGTCTGGGACCACCAGGGCGCGCTGGCGCATCGGGTCCTGCGAGGTGACGCCGGTCGGGCATTTGCCGGTATGGCAGGACTGGGCC
>DAIDKG010000448.1 GCA_027450125.1 Bordetella sp.
GACCGTTGGCCCATACGCGTATGGGGGGCACCGAGGGATCAAGGCTTCTGAACTCGATAACGGGACGGTCGAGCATGGGAATGTCGGCGTCATGCATGGCTTGCCTCCTGTTGGGCGAGTTCGGGCCAGATGCGCTGCCAATTGCGGCAGATCAGGCGGCGAGACACGCCGGATGCGTTTTCCAATGCCGGCGCATATTCGGGCGGCACGTTGCCAGCCTTAGCCCATTGCTGGACAGCTTGATAATTCGGTGCGCCAGTCAGACGCGCTACAGCGACAGGGCCGCCAGCTTGCGCGATGGCTTGTTGGATATGCATGGTTTGGTCCATGCGCATAGCCTAATGCAAGAAAATCTAGCATGCAAGAAATTCCTGCAATGACACAAGCTTTTCTTGTATATAACCTCGCGCGCATGAGTACGATCCATGAGCGAATCAAGGCGCTGCGCAAGAAGCAACCAGGCCTTTCCATCGAACGTCTTGCCGACATTCTTGGGGTGTCCTGGCAGACCGTGCAGCAATGGGAGAACGGCAAATCAGCCCCGCAACGCAAGCGCGTGCAAGCTGTAGCGGACGCGTTGGATACCACTGTCGACTATTTATTGACGGGCGCACACGGCGCCGAGTCTCAATTCATCCCGGATTTGGAAGCTCACCCGGGCGCGGTGGCCGTCCGCAAAGTCATTTTCAAGATCAGCGCAGGAATCGCCGGGTTTTCTGTGGAGTACCTGGACAACGGCGAAGGAGAGCCGATCTTCCAGCCCGAATCATGGTTTAGCAAGCGAGGGATAGACCCCGCCAAGGTCTACGCAGCCAGGATCGGCGGCCACAGCATGGAGCCGAAATACCTGGAGGGCGACGTGGTGATGATCGACACGGGCGACACCAAGCGCGAGAAGGATGCGGTCTATGCCTTCAACCATGAAGGCGAATTCACCATCAAGCGTTTGGCGTACAAACTCCGGCGGTGGTATCTCGTTTCAGACAACCCGAATCAGAAGGCCTATGCACCTCAGGAATGTACGGATGCCACATACATCCTCGGGCGCGTAGTGCTCCATCAAAGCGAATCGCTCTGACAAATCATGAAAAAAGTGCTGGCTGCTGGGTTGCTCGCTTTCGCGTTCTGCACGAGCGCGCGAGCCGACGATCTTGCCTATCTTTTAGGGAATCTCCAAGGCTATACGATCATTGCAGTACTGAATATTGAAGGTTACGTCGATCAGAACGGCAAACGCGGAAATGATTTCGAAGGCTGCAATTTTGGTAGAAAAATCATCTTTTCTGGCAATAAAGCGCTCACTTGCCAGGGCTACAACTATCAGTATGCCTACAGGCCAGAAGCCGTAATTCTTGAAAGCGGGCCCAGCTTCAAAATGATCGTGGACAGGCAGATTTAC
>DAIDKG010000449.1 GCA_027450125.1 Bordetella sp.
GTCAGCATATCGGCGATGGGATCGCTCATGCTCATTTCTGTTCTCCTTACCAGCTGGCCTTGGTCATGCCGGGGATTTCGCCCTTCATGGCCATTTCACGCAGTTTGTGGCGGGTAAGGCCAAACTTGCTGAACACGCCGCGGGGGCGGCCGGTGACAACGCAGCGATTACGCTGGCGCGTGGGATTGGCATTGCGCGGCAGTTGCTGCAGCTTAAGGCGGGCCTGGTAGCGCTCTTCGTCGGTCTTGGATTGATCGTCGATGATCGCCTTCAGCTCGGTGCGCCTGGCGGCGAATTTCTCGGCCAGCTTGGCGCGCTTGATGTCGCGATTGATGAGGGAAAGTTTAGCCACGTCAACAGCCCCTTAGTTACGGAACGGGAAGCTGAAGGCGGTCAG
Source organism: Bordetella sp. (assembly GCA_027450125.1). Lineage (GTDB taxonomy): Bacteria > Pseudomonadota > Gammaproteobacteria > Burkholderiales > Burkholderiaceae_B > Bordetella. The sequence goes on from DAIDKG010000449.1 coordinate 398, forward strand.
GAGCGCCTTGGCTTCTTCGTCGGTCTTGGCGGTGGTGGTGATGCTGATGTTCAGCCCACGCAGCGCGTCGATCTTGTCGTATTCGATTTCGGGGAAAATGATCTGTTCCTTCACCCCGATGTTGTAGTTGCCGCGACCGTCGAAAGCGCGACCGGACACGCCGCGGAAGTCGCGCACGCGAGGCAGCGCAACCGCGATCAGGCGATCGAGGAATTCGTACATGCGCTGGCCGCGCAGGGTCACCATGCAGCCAATAGGATAGTTTTCGCGGATCTTGAACCCGGCGATCGCCTTCTTGGTCTTGGTGATCACGGGCTTCTGGCCGGCGATCTTGGTCAGATCGGACACGGCGTGCTCGATGACCTTCTTGTCGGCCACGGCTTCGGAAACACCCATGTTCAGCGTGATCTTGGTGATGCGGGGCACCTCCATGACGCTCTTGTAGCCGAACTGGGCCTTCAGGTCGCCGGCGACCTTGTTCTTGTAGAAGTCTTGCAAACGAGACATGTCTTATCGCCCCTTATGCCTTGACGCCGACGACGGCGCCATTGGAACGGAACACACGCACCTTCTTGCCGTCCACTTGCGTGAAACCGACGCGATCGCCCTTGCCGGTGGCAGGATTGAACAGCGCGATGTTGGACACGTGGATGGGCATGGTCTTGTCGACGATGCCGCCAGGCTGGTTGGCCATGGGATTGGGCTTGGTGTGCTTCTTGACGACGTTGATGCCCTCGACCAGGACATGGTCGGCATCGACGCGGGCCAGCACGGTGCCGCGACGGCTCTTGTCGCGACCGGTCAGGACGATGACTTCGTCGCCTTTACGGATCTTGTTCATCGTAGGCTCCTTACAGCACTTCGGGGGCCAGCGACACGATCTTCATGAACTTTTCGGTACGCAGCTCGCGCGTAACGGGTCCGAAGATGCGGGTGCCGATGGGCTCCAGCTTGGCATTGAGCAGCACGGCGGCGTTGCCGCCGAAACGGATCAGCGAACCGTCCTTGCGGCGCACGCCCTTGGCGGTGCGAACCACCACGGCGTTGTAGATTTCGCCTTTCTTGACGCGGCCACGGGGGGCGGCGTCCTTGACGCTGACTTTGATGACGTCGCCGATGCCGGCATAACGGCGCTTGGAGCCGCCGAGCACCTTGATGCACATCACAGAGCGTGCACCCGTGTTGTCGGCCACGTCCAGCGTGGTCTGCATTTGGATCATGATTTTTCCTGTTCCAACTTAGCTGAACTGCGCAAAACCGCTTTTTCATGAAGCGGGCTTGCCCAATCCAACCAGTTTTGGTCCCGTAGGGCTCCTGGCGCAACTTGCGCCGCACCAGCAGCCCGGGTTGAAATCTTGCGGCAAATAATTCCGTGTTTTCAGGCAGTTGGCGCATTTGTCGCGCACCGAACAGGCCATCTCACACACCTTTCCCCAAACTTTTCGGGGAAAGAGCTGAGCATTCTAGCGCGGCCTTCAGGGTTTACGCAAGTACTTTCTTGCCATGTGGTTTAGACTGATAAGTGCCCGGCCTTGAACGCGCGCTTCCCGCGCTTTCGTCCCTCTTTTTCGGAGCCCGATCGCATCATGTACGAATCCCTAGCCCTTTACATCAACGGCGAATTCATCGGCGGCGACGGCCGCAAGACCGAAGACGTCGTCAACCCCGCCACCCAGGAAGTCCTGGGCCAGTTGCCCCATGCCAGCCAGGCCGACCTGGACCATGCCCTGGAGTCGGCCCAGCGCGCCTTCGAATCCTGGAAACGCTCCTCGCCCATGGACCGTTCGGCCATTCTGCGCAAGGTCGCCGAGCTCGCCCGCGCCAACGCCAAGGAAATCGGCCGCAACATGACCCTGGACCAGGGCAAGCCGCTGGCCGAATCGGTCGGCGAAATCGTCTCCTGCTCCGAGCACCTGGACTGGGCCGCCGAGGAGTGCCGCCGCCTGTATGGCCGCGTGATCCCACCGCGCAACCCCGACGCGCGCCAGATCGTCGTGCGCGAGGCGGTGGGCGTCTGCGCCGCCTTCACGCCCTGGAACTTCCCCTATAACCAGGCCATCCGCAAAGTCGCCGCCGCGATCGCCTCGGGCTGCTCCATCGTGCTCAAGGGACCCGAAGACTCGCCCAGCGCCATCATGGCGATCGCCCGCATGTTCCACGAGGCCGGCCTGCCCAAGGGCGTGCTGAACATCGTCTGGGGCAAACCGGCCGAAATCTCCGACTACCTGATCCGCTCGCCCATCGTGCGCAAGGTCAGCTTCACCGGCTCGGTACCGGTCGGCAAGCAGCTGGCGGCGCTGGCCGGCCAGTACATGAAGCGCGGCACCTGGGAGCTGGGCGGCCACTCGCCCGTGCTGGTGTTCGAGGACGCGGACATCGACCGCGCCGCCACCATGCTGGCCAAGTTCAAGATCCGCAACGCCGGGCAAGTGTGCGTCTCGCCCACCCGCTTCTATGTGCAGAAGGGCGCCTACGACCAGTTCCTGGCCAAGTTCACCGACGTGCTCAAGGGCATCAGGGTGGGCAACGGACTGGAGGCCGGCACCGATATGGGACCGCTGGCCCACGAGCGCCGCGTGCCCGCCGTGGAAAAATTCGTCGAGGACTCGATCAAGCGTGGCGGCAAGGTCGTGCTGGGCGGCGATGCGCCCCAGGGCAAGGGATTCTTCTTCAATCCGACGGTGATCACCGGCCTGCCCGACGACGCCATGCTGATGACCGAAGAGCCCTTCGGCCCGATCGCGCCGGTGGTGCCTTTCACCGATGTGGACGAGGTGCTCAAACGCGCCAACAGCCTGCCTTTCGGCCTGTCGTCATACGTGTTCACCAACTCGCTGCAGACGGCCACCAAGGTGTCCAACGGCATCGAGGCCGGCATGGTCAACATCAACCATTTCGGCAGCGCGCTGGCCGAGACGCCCTTCGGCGGCGTGAAGGACAGCGGCATCGGCAGCGAAGGCGGCACCGAGATGTTCGACGGCTACCTGGTGACCAAGTTCATCACGCACGTTTGAGCATGCGCCGTGCCGGGCTGGCGGGCAACCGTCAGTCCGGCGCCCGCTCGGCGCGGAAGGCCCGCGCCGACGCGCCGAACCGGCGCTTGAACAGGCGGCTGAAATGCGAAGGGTGGACGAACCCCGCCTGGTAGGCCAGCTCCGCGATGCTGCGGTGCGCGTGCCGCGGACTGGCGAGCAGGTCGCGGCTGTATAGCAGGCGCTGCTCGTACAGATACGCCTCCACGCCCACGCCCTGAAAGATACGGTGCAGATAGCTGGGCGAAATGCCGCAGGCCTGGGCGATGGCTTCGGGTCTCAGTTGCGGATCGCCCAGATGGCGCTTGATGTAGGACTCGATGCGCTCGCGATGGGCCAGCGTGACGCTGCTGTCGGCCTCCGAGGCCCGGGCCCGGCCCGGCTCGACCAGGAACAGCACGACCAGGTCGATCAGGCGCTCGCCCAGCTCGGCCACTTCGGCATCGGACCAGTCCCCCAGCCCCCTGAATAGCTGCTCCAGATATTGCGCCAGCAAGGCTCCGCGCGGCGAGCCGTCGCCGATGAGCAGCTTGTAGAAGGGTTCGATGCGGGCATGGCGCCGCTCCAGCGCCTGGCGCGGAAACGAGACGCTCAGGCTGCGGTAGCCCTGCACACCCTGAGCCGCCGCGCGATAGGGCGCGCTCTGGTTCATCAGGTAGACACAGCCGGGTTCGACCTGGAACTGGCGGCCCGAGCGGGACACCTCCAGAGGTCCGGTCAGCGGCAGGCCGAAGGTGTAGAACTCCTGCGACAGCCGCGCCACATTGTTGGGCGTGCGTTCGATCTGCTGCCCCTGGTAGTGCAGGTCGTTGAACTGGAACCCCGCGCGGCGCACATACCGCACGCTGCCGGCGAAAGCCTCGGACGCGCCGCGGTGCACCTCAAACGGACCGAACGCGTCGCTCAGCGTCTCGCGCCACTGCTCATAGCCCTGCGGTCCGCCGTCGAGGATCTGAAGGCCGGAACCCCTTGTTGTCATGGCGATGTCTCCTGGGGAACTGCGCCGCCCGGGTTTTTATCCAGGCTCCACATTTTATTGACTCAGTCCGCACCCGGCGGGCAATTGTGTTGCGCGCCGTTTTTCCGCGCGCCTATAGTCCGACGAAATCCTCACAACTATAACGCCGGGCGCAGACCCGGGCACAAGGAAGGAGACATGCGCGAGGACTCCCGCTGCGCTGCAGCGCCAGGCTTTCCAGGGCCTGTTTCACGCTACGTCGGCTGCCTGGGCCGCGAGCTGCATTTCGTCGAATGGGGCCGGGCCTCGGCGCCCGCCGTGTTCCTGTGGCACGGCCTGGCCCGCACCGGACGCGACTTCGACGATCTGGCCCAGGTGCTGGCCGCGCGCTACCGCGTCATCTGTCCCGACACGATCGGCCGCGGTCTGTCGCAATGGAGCACCGACCCGGTCGAGGACTACCGGCTGGACAGCTATGCCCGCCTGGCCGCAGCCCTGGTCGACGCACTGGAGCTGACGCAGCTGCGCTGGGTCGGCACCTCCATGGGCGGCGCCATCGGACTGGTCGCCGCCGCCACGACGCTGCGCGGCCGGATCTCGCACCTGGTGCTCAACGACATCGGCCCCGAGCTGCCCGCCCCCGCCGTGGACCGCATCACGACCTATGCCGGCAACCCGCCCGCTTTCGCTACGGTCACCGAGCTCGAAGCCTGGCTGCGCCAGGCCTATCGTCCCTATGGCTGGCAAAGCGACGCGCAGTGGCGGCGCATGGCCGAAACGTCGATGCGCCGCCTGCCCGACGGGCGCGTCACGCTGCACTACGATCCGGCCATCGTCGGCCAGTTCCGCCATCACCCGCGCGACTACGACCGCTGGGACGAATACGACGCCCTGCGCCTGCCGGTGCTGCTGCTGCGCGGCGCGCAGTCCGATCTGCTGCCCGATGGCGTGGCCGCCGCGATGACCCGGCGCGGCCCGCGCGCCACACGCATCGATTTCGAAGACTGCGGCCACGCGCCGGCATTGAACGTCCCTCCCCAGATCAACGCCGTGGCCGAATTCCTGGCCCGCCCCGGCGAACTTTGAAAAACGCCACGAAGGAGACATCCATGAAGAAACTGTTGCTGGCCGCCCTGGCCACTTTTGCGTTGCAGGCCCCGGCCTGGGCGAACGACTTCGTCATCGCCCACGTCTACGACAAGACCGGTCCGCTCGAGGCCTATGCCAAGCAGACCCAGACCGGCCTGATGATGGGCCTGGAATACGCGACCCACGGCACCATGGAGGTCGACGGCCGCAAGATCCGCGTGATCGAGAAGGACGACCAGGGCAAACCCGACGTGGGCCGTGCGCAACTGGCCTCGGCCTACGCCGATGATCATGCCGACATCGCCGTCGGCCCGACCTCGTCCGGCGTGGCGCTGGCCATGCTGCCCATCGCCAAGGAGTACAAGAAGATCCTGCTGGTCGAGCCCGCCGTGGCGGACTCGATCACCGGCGCCAAGTGGAACCGCTACATCTTCCGCACTGCCCGCAATTCGTCGCAGGACGCCATCGCCAACGCCACGGTCTTCGACAAGGAAGGCACGTCCATTGCCATGCTGGCGCAGGACTATGCCTTCGGCCGCGACGGCGTCAAGGCGTTCAAGAGCGCGCTCAAGCACGCCAAGATCGTTCACGAGGAATACCTGCCTGTGAACACCACCGATTTCACGGCCGGGGCGCAGCGCCTGTTCGACTCGCTCAAGAACAGGCCCGGCCGCAAGATCATCTTCATCCTGTGGGCGGGCGCAGGCAATCCGTTCAAGATCGCCGACCTGGACCCCCAACGCTACGGCATCGAGCTCGCCACCGGCGGCAACATCCTGCCGGCCACCGCGTCGTGGAAGGCCCTGCCCGGCATGGAAGGCGCCACGTATTACTACTACGGCATGCCCAAGAACCCCATCAACGACTGGCTGGTTGCCGAACACGAAAAGCGCTACGGCCAGCCGCCCGACTTCTTCACCTGCGGCGGCATGTCGGCGGCGCTGGCCATCGTGCAAGCCCTGAAAAATGCGAAGGGCAAGTCCGATACCGAAACGCTGATCAAGACCATGGAAGGCATGAGCTTCGAGACGCCCAAGGGCAAGATGACTTTCCGCCCGCAGGACCACCAGGCCATGCAGAACATGTATCACTTCCGCATCAAGAACAATCCCGCACTGCCGTGGGCCGAGGAAGATCTGGTCGACGTGATCACGCCCGATCAGATGAATGTACCCATCCTCAACAAACGCTGATCGCAACGTGCTGGAAACCCGAGATCTCACCATCCGTTTCGGCGGCCACACGGCCGTGGACCAGGTCAGCTGCCGGTACGAGTCCGGCACGCTGACCGCATTGGTCGGTCCCAACGGCGCCGGCAAAACGACTTACTTCAATCTGATCTCGGGGCAGTTGCGCGCCAACGCGGGCAGCGTTCACCTGGACGGACGCGATCTCACCACACTGGGCGTCTCGGCCCGCATGCACGCCGGGCTGGGCCGCGCTTTTCAGCTCACGCAGCTGTTTCCCCGTCTGAGCGTACACGAGAACATACGCCTGGCCCTGCAGTCGCGCGCTCAGGGTGCGGGCTGGCGCCACATCCGCCTGTGGCGCGTCTGGGACACGGACCGGACGCTGCTCGAACAAGCCGACGTTTTACTCGAACGCACACGGCTCAAAGACCGTCGCGGCCAGCCTGCGGCCAGCCTGCCGCACGGCGATCAGCGCAAGCTGGAGATCGCCATGTTGATGGCGCTGTCGCCGCGCGTCTACATGCTGGACGAACCCACGGAGGGCATGAGCGTGGACGATATGCCCGTCATGCTCGACCTGATCCGCGAGCTCAAGCAGGACAGCGGAAAGATCATCCTGCTCGTCGAACACAAGATGGACGTGGTGCGCGAGCTGGCCGACCGCATCGTGGTGCTGCACGACGGCCGCCTCATGGCCGACGGCGAACCCGCCGACGTGATTGCCTCGGACATCGTGCAGCAGGCCTACCTGGGCACCGCGCCAAGGGGGCACCGGTGAACAGTTCGGCCATGACGCATCTTCTCGAACTGCGCGGTGTGCATACGCACATCGGCGCGTATCACATTTTGCACGGCGTCGACCTGCTCGTGCCGCAAGGGCAGGTCACCATGCTGCTGGGCCGCAACGGCGCCGGCAAGACCACCACCTTGCGCACCATCATGGGCCTGTGGCGCATCTCGTCCGGCGAGCTGCGCCTGCAGGATCAGGTCGTGGGCGATGCAAGCCGGCGCTTCACGCCGCCCGACATGGTGGATCAAGGCATCGCATACGTGCCCGAAAGCATGGGCATCTTCACCGATCTCAGCGTGCAGGAAAACATGCTGCTGGCGGCCCGCAAGGCGCGCAAGATCGGCGATCTGGACACCGCGCGCCTGGAGTGGATATTCGGCTTCTTTCCGGCGCTGCGCAAATTCTGGCTGCACCCGGCGGGCAAGCTGTCCGGCGGACAGAAGCAGATGTTGGCCGTGGCGCGCGCCATCATCGAACCGCGCAGGCTGCTGCTGGTCGACGAACCCAGCAAGGGTCTGGCCCCGGCCATCGTGCAGAACATGATCGAAGCCTTCGCCGAACTCAAACGCGATGCCACCACCGTACTGCTGGTCGAACAGAATTTCGACTTCGCGCGCCGCCTTGGCGATCGGGTTGCGATCATGGACAACGGCCGCATCGTGCACCACGGCAGCATGGCCGAGCTCGCCCAGGATGCCTCGTTGCAGACTCGCCTACTGGGCCTTTCCCTGGACAGTCATCAATGAACGCCATCGCCCAAGACACGCCCCTGCCCGGCAAACAGCTGGACCCCATCCCCATGCTGCTGGTCGTCGGCCTGGCGCTGATCGCCCTGCCGCTGATGGACGGCTTCTCGACCTGGCTCACGCTCACCGTCGCCGGCCTGGCCATGGGGATGATCATTTTCATCGTGGCCTCGGGCATGACGCTCGTGTTCGGCCTCATGGACGTACTGAACTTCGGGCACGGCCTGTTCATCACGCTGGGCGCCTACGTCGCGTGCAGCGTGATGGGAGGCATGGCCGGCTGGACGCAATCGGGCAGCCTGCTCGTCAACCTGGGGGCCATACTGCCCGCCGCCTTGATCGGCATGCTGGTCGCCGGTGCGGTGGGCGCGGCGTTCGAGCGACTTCTCATCAGACCCGTCTATGGCCAGCACCTGAAGCAAATCCTCATCACCGTGGGCGGCCTGATCGTCGGCCAGGAGCTCATCAAGGCCATCTGGGGCCCGCAGACGCTGCCTTTCGCGCTGCCCCAGGCGTTGAGCGGCGCCGTGCTAATGGGCGACGCCGCGGTCGAGAAATTCCGCCTGCTTGCCCTGGTCATCGGCGTGCTGGTGCTGCTGCTCCTGCTGTGGGTGCTCAACCGCACCAAGATCGGCCTGCTGGTGCGCGCCGGCGTGCAGGACCGCGAGATGGTCGAAAGCCTGGGCTACCGCATCCGCCACCTCTTCATCGGCGTTTTCGTCGCCGGCGCCATGCTGGCCGGCCTGGGCGGCGTGCTGTGGGGCATGTATCAGCAGGCCGTCATTCCCGAGCTCGGCGCGCAGGTCAACATTCTCATTTTCATCGTGATCATGATCGGCGGCATGGGCTCGACGCTGGGCTGTCTGATCGGCTCGCTACTCGTGGGCCTGATGGCCAACTACACGGGCTTTCTGGTGCCCAAGGCCGCGCTCTTTTCCAATATCGCCCTGCTCATCGTCATTCTGATGTGGCGGCCGCAAGGCGTCTATCCGGTCGCCTCGCGCTGACCCCCTTTCCACGACCCGCCCATGTCCCGCATTCTCTCCGGCGATCTCCCCCGCAGCCGCATCCTCGCGGCGCTATTGCTGCTGACCGTGATCGCGCTGGCGGTCTCGCCCTTCGTCTTTCACGGCCCTCGTGCGCTGGCGGTCGCGGGCAAGATTCTGGTATTCATCGTCCTGGTGGCCAGCTACGACCTCTTGCTGGGCTATACCGGCATTGTCAGCTTTGCCCACACCATGTTCTTCGGCATCGGTGCCTATGGCGTGGCCATCGCCATCACCGCCATGGGATCGGACTGGATCGCTATTGCGCTGGGCACCGGCGCCGCGCTGCTGATGTCCCTGGTGCTGGCCACCGTCATCGGCCTGGTCAGCCTGCGGGTTCGCGCGATCTTCTACGCCATGATCACGTTGGCCATCGCAGCGGCCTTCCAGACATTGGTGTCGCAACTGTCCGACTTGACCGGCGGCGAAGATGGCCTGAGCTTCGACGCGCCGCATCTCTTGAGCTCGGCCTTCCGGCCGTTCCCGGGCCGCTTGTTCGGCGTCGCGGTGGACGGCCACATCGTCGGCTATTACCTGCTGTTCGTGGTTTGCGCTGCCCTGTTCCTGGCCCTGCTGCGCATCGTCAACTCGCCTTTCGGGCGCGTGCTGCAGGCCATACGCGAAAATGCCTTCCGCGCCGAGGCCATCGGTTTTCGCACGGTGGTCTACCGCAGCGGTTCCAACGTCCTGGCCGCGGCCTTCGCCACCCTGGCGGGGGCGCTGTACGCGCTCTGGCTGCGCTACAACGGGCCCGATACCACCCTGTCTTTCGAGATCATGCTCAACATCCTGCTGATGCTGGTGATCGGCGGCATGGGCACCCTTTACGGCGCCGTTCCGGGCGCGGCGATCTTCGTGCTGGCGCAAAGCTATCTGCAAGATGGCCTGCGCCTGCTGCATCATGCGCTGTCAGGCCTGGGGCCGGTCGCGGCCTTTTTCCAGCCTGATCGCTGGCTGCTTTGGCTGGGGCTTTTGTTCGTGCTGTCGGTCTATTACTTTCCCACCGGCATCGCAGGCCGCCTGCGCGAGCGCGGGAGATAGAAACCCTCGCGCTCGCCGCAAGCCGCTGCGGGCCGCCTGCCCTTTACAGCCTGCCCTGCACGGCCGACTCGAATATCGCGGCGTAGCCCGCGGCATCGAAAGCGATCGGGTTCGTGCCGGCGGAACCGTCGACCACCGCCATCTGGCCGACACGCCCGGCTTCACGCGCGTCGATGCCGATGTCGGACAGCTTGTGCGGAATGCCTAGGGATTCGCGCAGGCCCAGCACCCAATCCATGAAACCCTTGAAGCTGGCCGACGGAAGATCGAGATAACGCGCCAAGGCCTCGATGCGCTCGCCGATGGCAGACTCGTTGGCACGCAGCACATAGGGCATCAGGATCGCGTTGAGCATGCCGTGATGCGCGTCGTAGAGCGCACCCAAGGGGTGCGCCAGGGCATGCATGGCGCCCAGGCCGCGCTGGAAAGCCGTCGCTCCCATCGCCGAGGCGACGAGCATCTGCTGGCGGGCTTCCAGATCCTTGCCGTCGTTCACCGCGCGCGGCAGATAGTCCTTGATCAGGCGCATACCTTCGACCGCGATGCCGACCGCCATCGGATGGTAGAACGGCGATGAGTAGGCCTCCAGGTTGTGCGAGAGCGCGTCCATGCCGGTTGCAGCGGTCAGCTTGGCCGGCAGGCCCGTGGTCAGCTCGGGGTCGAGTATCACCACCGCCGGCAGCATGCGCGCATGGAAGATGATGCGCTTGACGTGCGCGGCCTCGTCGGTGATGACCGAGGCGCGCCCCACTTCCGAGCCGGTGCCGGCCGTGGTCGGAACGGCCACCACCGGCACCATGCCATCCACGTTCACGCGCAGGTAGTTGTCGCCCACGTCCTCGAAATCCCACAGGGGTCGGGCCTGCCCCGCCATCAGGGCGATCGCCTTGGCGGCATCCAGCGCCGAGCCGCCGCCGAACGCGATCACGCCGTCGTGCTGTCCCTCGCGCAAGGCGCGCACGCCGTCGTCGACGTTGGCGCCCGTGGGGTTGCCCTTGATGTGATGGAACAGGCCGCAAGACAGGCCCGCGGCCTCGCATGCGGCGCGCGCAGCGGCCACCATGGGCATGCCGGCCAGGCCGGGATCGGTCACGAGCAGCGGGCGCTTCATGCCCAGGCTCTTGCACCAGTCGGGCAGTTCGGCGATGCGTCCGGGGCCGACCTTGACCGCGGTCGGGTAATTCCAGTTGACGGAAGCGGGCTTCATGAAACTCATCCTAGGAAAACGGTAGGGTCGAGCGCGTCAGAGCGCGCGCAGGTGGAAGGACTTGGGCTGCGTCAGGTGCTCGTAGCCGATCACCGACAGCGAGGCGCCGCGTCCAGTATTTTTCACGCCGGTCCAGGCCAGCGCGGGGTCCAGGTAGTCGCACCGGTTCATGAAGAAAGTCCCGGTCGCCACGCGGTCGCCGATGCGCACCGCGGCCTCCTGGTCGCGGGTGAATACGGCGGCGCTCAGGCCGTAGGGGCTGTCGTTCGTCCAGCGTACCGCCTCGTCGTCATCCTTGACCGGCATGATGCCCACCACAGGGCCGAAGCATTCGTCGTTCATCACCGTCATGCCGTGGTCGACGTCGACCAGCAGCGCCGGCGCCATATAGGCCGTGCCCGCGCGCGCGGCCGGGAACCGGCTCGCGTCGATGAGGTTGCGCGCGCCGCGCGCGACGGCTTCGTCCACGATCGTGCGCACGCCGTCGGCGGCCGACAAACGCACCAGCGGGCCCAGCGTGGTTTCTTTCTGCATCGGGTCGCCCAGCACGTACTGCTGCGTCAATGCCACCGCCTGCTCGACGAACGCGTCGTACAGCGGCTGCGCCACGTAGATGCGCTGAATGCCGCAGCAGGACTGCCCGGAATTGAAGAAGGCGCCGTCGACCAGCGTCTCGACCGCGTGATCGAGCTTGGCGTCCGCGCGCACATAGGCCGGATCGTTGCCGCCCAGCTCCAGGCCCACGCCGATGAACCGGCCGGCAGCCGTCTGCTCGACCATGCGCCCGCCGTTGACCGATCCGGTGAAAGACACATAGCCGACTTCGGGCGCGGCGATGAGCCGCTGCGTCATGTCATGGCTGGCGTGGACGAACTGGAACACGCCTTCGGGCAGGCCCGCCTCGACGAAGGCCCGGTGCATCAGCTCGGCGCACAGGGGCGTCTGCTCCGAATGCTTGAGAATCACCGTGTTGCCGGCCAGCAGCGCGGGCACGATGCTGTTGACCGCTGTGAGCAGGGGGGAGTTCCACGGCGCGATGGTCAGCACGACACCGATCGGCTCGCGCTTGATGTAGCGCGTGAACCCGGCCTGCGGCGCGACCTGCACCGGCGCCAGGGCTTCTTCGGCGATCTCCATCATGTGGCGCGCGCGGCCGGCAAAGCCGTCGACTTCTCCCGGGGTGTAGCGTAGCGGCCGGCCCATCTGGCGGGTGATCGCTTCGGCCACCTCGTCCTTCATCGCGACGAAGCGGTCGACCGCTGCGCCGACGAGCGCCTTGCGCTCGGCCAGTGCACGGCCGCCCCATGCGCGCTGCGCCGATTTTGCGCGGGCCAGCAGGGCCGACAGCTCGGCTTCGGTGACATAAGGACGGCGCACGATTTCGCGGCCGTCGATGGGGCTGATGGTGATGAGTTCCTGTTTCATGGGCATAGGATATAAGGTCGATACAAGGCGGCAAGGCGGATCACACCACGGATGGTTGTCATACCGCAACGAGTCGGTGCTTCAGATGATTTCGAAATAGCGCGCCAGCTCCCAGTCGGTGACATGGCGACGGAACTCGCGCTCCTCCCATTCGCGCGTGGCGGCGAAATGCTCGACGAAGGCTTCGCCGAACAGAGTCCGCGCGGCGCTGGAGGCGCGCAGGCGCTGCGCGGCGTCCCACAGCGTGTTGGGCAGCTTCAGATGCTCGGGAAATTGCTGGGTATAGGCATTGCCCTGGACCATGGGCTCGGGCTCGAGCTCCATCTCGATGCCATGCAGGCCCGAGCCCAGGGCCGCGGCCAGCGCCACATAGGGGTTGGCGTCCGCCGAACCGATGCGCACTTCCACGCGCTGCGATTTGTCGCTGCCGGGAATCAGGCGCAGGGCCGTCGTGCGGTTCTCCATGCCCCAGGTGGCATCCAGCGGCGCCCAGTACCCCGGCACCAGGCGCGAATAGCTGTTGACGGTCTGCGCGTACATCGCCATGAATTCGGGCAGGTAGCGCTGCACCCCGGCCATGAAGCTGGCCTGGGTCCGGCTCATGCAGTAGGGCTGGCTTTCATCGTGGAAAGCCGACTTGTTCGTCTTCTTGTCGCGCAAAGACAGATGAATGTGGCCGCTCTGGCCCGGATGATCGTGCGACCACTTCGCCATGAACGTGGCCATCATGCCGTTGCGCTGAGCCAGCGCCTTGGTAAAGGTCTTGAACAGCAAGCCCTTGTCGGCCGCCTCGGCCACCAGATCGACGGCCAGCGCGGCCTCCAGTACGCCGGGCCCGGTCTCGGTGTGCAGGCCTTCGATGGGCATGTCCATGGCTTCGCACATCTCGTTGAGCTGGCGATAGAAGTCGGACGCCACCGTGCTGCGCAGGACGGAATAGCCGAAGTTGCCCGGCGTCCAGTTCTGCAGATTGCGATAGCCTTTCTCGCGCACCGATTGCGGCGTTTCGGTGAACATGAAGAACTCGTATTCGAGCGCGCCGTAGGCATCGAATCCCAGGCTGTCGGCGCGTTCCAGTACGCGGTGCAGCAACCGGCGCGGGCAGACCTCGGCCGCGGCGCCTTCGAACTCGGCCAGAAAGAACAGCATGGCCTCCCCGCCTGGCCCGGGTTCGAGCGGCAGGCGGCGGCAGCTCTCGGGCACGATACGCACCTGGGCATCCGGATACGCGGTGTGCCAGCCGGTGTACTTGACGTTGTCGTACAGGTGGTCGTCCAGGTCCCAGCCCAGCACGACGTTGCAGAATCCCAGTCCCGACTTGAGGGTGGACAGGAACTTGTCCTTGCGCAGGTACTTGCCCCGCATTACACCGTCGATGTCGGACAGGCCCACCTTGATATGCGTCAATGCGCTTGCCTCGACCAGCGCAACTGCGTCCGCCACCGTTTTCACTGCGCGTTCTTGCATTGTTCCACCCATAGGTCGTTGTCATTGCTTCGCGCGCCACCAGGGCACACGCCCGACTGCAAGCAAGACCATACCACCGACGCTGGGGGCACAGCGCGGGCTTTTTCGTTCAGATGCCGCGCGACCAATAAAAAAAGCCAGAGGACTCCCTCTGGCTTTCCTGTCGCGAGACCGCAGGCTGCTTAGATGATGCGGGCAGCTTCGACCAGGCGCACCACCGACCACGCCTTGGAGCGCGAGATGGGGCGGCCTTCGGCGATTTCGACCGTATCGCCTTCGTTGTACTGGTTGGTTTCGTCGTGCGCCTTGTACTTGGCCGAACGCATGACGATCTTGCCGTAGATGGGGTGCTTGACGCGGCGCTCGACGAGCACCACGACGGTCTTGTCCATCTTGTTGCTGACGACCTTGCCAACCAGCGTGCGCTGGCGCTTGGCCACTTGAGTGGTTTGTTCGGTCATGATTATTTTCCTGCCTTCGCGGTCAGCACGGTGCGCACGCGCGCGATGTCGCGGCGCACTTTGCGAAGCTGGCTGGTGTTGGCGAGCTGCTGCGTGGCCTTCTGCATGCGCAGGCCAAACTGCGCCTTCAGCAGGCTTTCGAGCTCTTTGCCGAGCTCGGCGGCGTCCTTGGTATGGAGTTCGGTAGCTTTCATATTCGTTACTCCTTAAGCACCGATATGACGCGACACGAACGTGGTCGAGATCGGCAGCTTGGCAGCGGCCAGGCGGAACGCCTCGCGCGCCAGCTCTTCGCTGACCCCTTCCATTTCGTACAGCACCTTGCCGGGCTGGATCTCGGCGACCCAGTATTCCGGGTTGCCCTTACCGTTACCCATGCGGACTTCGGCAGGTTTCTGCGAGATCGGCTTGTCGGGGAAGATACGGATCCAGATACGGCCGCCGCGCTTGATGTGGCGGTTGATGGCACGACGGGCAGCTTCGATCTGGCGAGCGGTCAGACGGCCACGGCCGGTGGCCTTCAGACCGAAGTCGCCGAACGAGACGTCGGCGCCGCGAGTCGCCAGGCCGGTGTTGCGGCCCTTCTGCTCTTTACGATATTTCCTGCGAGAGGGTTGCAGCATGTTTATTCTCCTTCAGGAGCCGGGGCGGCGTCCGCCTTGCGGGGACCACGGCCACGGCCGCCGGGACGGCCCGCACGGGCGCCTTCCGGACGGTCGCCACGGGGGGCGCGACGCGGACGGCGCTCTTCTTCACGCGGAGCGGCGGTTTCGGGGGGCAGCTCGCCGTTGGCCAGCAGATCGCCCTTGTAGACCCAGACCTTGACGCCGACCACGCCGTACGTGGTGTGGGCTTCGGAGGTGCCGTAGTCGATGTTCGCCTTCAGCGTATGCAGCGGCACACGGCCTTCGCGATACCACTCGGTGCGCGCGATTTCGATGCCGTTCAGGCGGCCCGAGCTCATGATCTTGATGCCCTGGGCACCCAGGCGCATGGCGTTCTGCATGGCGCGCTTCATGGCGCGGCGGAACATGATGCGCTTTTCGAGCTGCTGGGTGATCGAGTCGGCGATCAGCTGAGCGTCGGTTTCCGGCTTGCGGATTTCCTCGATGTTGACGTGCACGGGCACGCCCATCAGGCGCTGCAGATCGCTCTTGAGGCTTTCGATGTCCTCGCCGCGCTTGCCGATCACCACGCCCGGACGAGCCGAGTAAACGGTGATGCGGGCGTTCTTGGCGGGGCGCTCGATGATGACGCGGCCGACCGAGGCGCTCTTGAGCTTCTTCTTCAGATATTCGCGCACGCGGATATCTTCAGCCAGCATGCCGCCGAACGCCTTGTCGTCGGCGTACCAACGCGAGGTCCAGTTACGGGTGACCGCGAGACGGAACCCAGTGGGATGTATTTTCTGACCCATCTTGACTCCTTAAGCTCCGACCTTGACCGTGATGTGGCAGGTCTGCTTCTCGATACGGTTGCCGCGGCCCTTGGCGCGAGCCGAAAAACGCTTCATCGACTCGGCCTTGTCCACGTAGATGGTGGTGACCTTCAGTTCGTCGATATCGGCGCCGTCGTTGTGCTCGGCATTGGCGATGGCGGACTCGACAGCCTTTTTCAGGATGCCGGCGGCCTTCTTGGGCGAGAAGGTGAGGATGTTCAGCGCTTGAGCGACCGATTTGCCGCGGATCAGGTCCGCGACCAGACGGGTCTTCTGCGCCGAGATGTGCACCCCACGGATAATGGCAGTAGTTTCCATGGCTTATCCCTTACTTCTTGGCCTTCTTGTCCGCGGCATGACCCTTGAACGTACGGGTCAGCGCGAACTCGCCAAGCTTGTGACCGACCATGTTCTCGTTGACGTACACGGGAACGTGTTGCTTGCCGTTGTGCACGGCAATCGTCAGACCGATGAACTCGGGCAGGATCGTGGAACGGCGCGACCAGGTCTTGATCGGCTTCTTGTCTTTGCCCGCAACGGCCGCGTCCACCTTCTTGATGAGGTGAGCGTCGACAAACGGGCCCTTCTTGATCGAACGTGACATAGTGTTCGCCTCTTACTTGCGCTTGCGACGTTGGACGATCATGCTGTCCGTCCGCTTGTTACGGCGGGTCTTGTAACCCTTGGCCGGGGTGCCCCACGGGCTGACGGGCACGCCGCCTTCGCCAGTGCGGCCTTCACCACCGCCGTGCGGGTGATCGACCGGGTTCATGGCCACGCCGCGAACCGTCGGGCGGATACCGCGCCAACGCATCGCGCCGGCCTTGCCGATCTGGCGCAGGCTGTGTTCTTCATTGCTCACTTCGCCGATGGTGGCGCGGCACTCGACGTGCACGCGGCGCACTTCGCCCGAGCGCAGGCGGACCTGCGCGTAGATGCCTTCACGGGCCAGCAGCACGGCGGAAGCGCCGGCCGAACGGGCCATTTGGGCACCCTTGCCGGGCAGCATCTCGATGCAGTGGATCGTGGTACCGACCGGGATGTTGCGGATGGGCAGCGTGTTGCCGGCGCGGATCGGGGCTTCGATGCCGGAGATCAGCGTGGCGCCTACGGCCAGGCCGCGCGGCGCAATGATGTAGCGACGCTCGCCGTCGGCGTAGCACAGCAGCGCGATGTGCGCGGTGCGGTTGGGGTCGTACTCGAGGCGCTCGACCTTGGCGGGGATGCCGTCCTTGTTGCGACGGAAGTCCACGACACGATAGTGCTGCTTGTGGCCGCCGCCCTTGTGGCGAACGGTGATGTGGCCGTTGTTGTTACGGCCCGAACCACGGATCTTCTTCTCGAGCAGCGAGGCTTCGGGAGCACCCTTGTGCAGATTGGGGTGCACCACCTTGACCATGCCGCGACGGCCGGCCGAGGTCGGTTTCGTTTTTACGAGGGCCATTTACTTCACCTCCGCAAAGTCGATTTCCTGACCGGCGACGAGCGAGACGTAAGCCTTGCGTTCGTTGCGGCGGCGACCGATGAAGCGACCGAAGCGCTTCTCTTTGCCTTTGCGATTGAGAACCTGCACGGACTCGACCTGCACCTTGAAGAGCAGTTCGACGGCAGCCTTGATTTCCGGCTTGGTGGCGTCAGCCACGACACGGAAAGCGATCTGGTTGTTCTTCTCGGCGACGAAGGTGGCCTTTTCGGTCACGATCGGGGCGAGAATGACTTGCATCAAGCGTTCGGCGTTCATCCCAGCATCTCCTCGAGTTGCGCGATGGCCGGCTTGGTGATCAGCACTTTCTTGTAGTGGATCAGCGACAGCGGGTCGGCATAACGGGGTTCGACCACGGCAACATGAGGCAGGTTGCGGGTGGCAAGGTAAACGTTCTCATCGACGTTGTCGGTGATGATCAGCACCGAATCCAGACCCATGGTCTTGAGCTTGGCGGCAGCCAGCTTGGTCTTGGGCGATTCGAGGGCGAACGTGTCGACGACGGCGATGCGGTCTTCGCGGGCCAGCTGCGACAGAATCGAGCGGATGCCGGCGCGGTACATCTTCTTGTTGACCTTCTGGCTGAAGTTCTCTTCAGGCGAGTTCGGGAAGATGCGACCGCCCCCACGCCACAGGGGCGAGGAGGTCATACCGGCACGAGCGCGGCCGGTGCCTTTTTGGCGCCACGGCTTCTTGGTGCTGTGCTTGACTTCGGTACGGTCTTTCTGGGCGCGGTTGCCGCTGCGGGCGTTGGCCTGGTAGGCCACCACGACCTGGTGAACCAGCGCTTCGTTGTAGTCGCGGCCGAACACAGTGTCGGGCGCGCTAAACGTGGTCGATTGACCTTGTTCGTTCAGGAGCTTGATGTCCATTGCTTATGCTCCCTTCTTGGCGGGGGCCTTGACGGCCGGGCGCACGATGACGTCGCCGCCGGCAGAGCCGGGAACGGCGCCTTTGACCAGCAGCAGGCCGCGTTCGGCGTCGACACGAACCACGTCCAGGTTCTGGACGGTGCGCGTGACGTCACCAAGGTGACCGGACATGCGCTTGCCAGGAAAAATGCGGCCGGGATCCTGCGCCTGACCGATCGAGCCGGGAACGCGGTGCGAACGCGAGTTACCGTGCGAAGCGCGCTGCGAACCGAAGTGGTGGCGTTTGATCGTACCGGCGAAGCCCTTGCCGATGGTGGTGCCCGTCACGTCGACCTGTTGGCCGGCTTCGAACACGGATTCCACGGCAACGACCGAGCCTGCCGTAAATTCGGCAGCCTTGGCGGGATCCAGGCGGAATTCTTTGAGATTGCTGCCGGCTTCGATGCCAGCCTTGGCGTAGTGGCCCGCCTGCGCCTTGGCGACGCGCGAGGCACGACGGGTGCCGTAAGCCAGCTGGACGGCGGCATAGCCGTCGGTTTCCAGCGACTTCACCTGAGCCACGCGGTTGTTCGACACGTCCAGCACGGTCACGGGGATGGACTCGCCATCTTCCGTGAACACACGGGTCATGCCGACCTTGCGACCCACCAGACCCAGTCGGAAGGCGACGGGCGTGGATGTCGTATTCGACATTGTTTTCTCCACAGGGCCAGGGGCCCCAGGTTGCATTCCCGACTGCGATTGGTCGGGGCTAATCGGATTCGGCAATCAAACCGCCGAGCCCTACTTATTTGCCTCAGGCGCGCCCAAAACGGCGCACCAAGCCTCACCACAAAATGGCGAGCTTTGCATGTTAGCACGAAAAACCTTGACTTCGCAAGGTTTGTGCCCGAAGCCGGCGCGGCTTGGCCACAACGGGATCGGATATCCCTGGCCGTGATGAAAAAAGCCGGACTTCCGAGAAAGTCCGGCTTTTTTCAGCCCCACTCGCTTGAGCCGGGCCGGTGCGGCCTGTCTTACTGCAGCGCGATTTCCACGTCGACGCCGGCCGGCAGGTCCAGGCGCATGAGCGCATCGACCGTCTTGTCGGTGGGGTCCACAATGTCCATCAGGCGTTGATGGGTGCGGATTTCGAACTGGTCGCGCGAGGTCTTGTTCACGTGGGGCGAACGCAGCACGTCGTAGCGGCGGATGCGCGTGGGCAGCGGCACAGGGCCACGGACCACGGCGCCGGTGCGCTTGGCGGTGTCGACGATCTCAGCGGCGGATTGATCGATCAGCTTGTAATCGAAGGCTTTCAAGCGGATGCGGATCTTCTGGTTTTTCATGAAATTTCCTAAAGAACGATTTAACCCGGAGCGTGGGTTTTCGGCCTGCGAAATCGACTCGAGCGATCAGATCAAAGCCAAACACGCAAGTCTATACGATTCGCAAGCCTGGGGGAATAGGCACCCCATTTTCATGGGGTGCTTCAACCATGCAACTCAGGCGATGATTTTAGCGACGACGCCGGCGCCGAC
The DNA here is from genome assembly GCA_027450125.1 of Bordetella sp. Lineage (GTDB taxonomy): Bacteria > Pseudomonadota > Gammaproteobacteria > Burkholderiales > Burkholderiaceae_B > Bordetella. The sequence continues at coordinate 20,163 of DAIDKG010000449.1, forward strand.
GGTACGACCGCCTTCGCGGATGGCAAAGCGCAGGCCTTCTTCCATGGCGATGGGGGCCAGCAG
>DAIDKG010000450.1 GCA_027450125.1 Bordetella sp.
GCTGGTCACGCGCGCCGGCCCGGGAACCAAGGTGGTCTGCCTGGGCAATATCGCGCAAATCGACACGCCCTACCTTACCGAAGGCAGCTCAGGGCTGACCTACGTGGTCGACCGATTCAAAGGCTGGCCGCATGCCGGGCATATCACCCTGCAGCGCGGCGAGCGATCCCGCCTGGCGGATTACGCTGGAGACGTACTGTAAAGTCCGTCCCTCGGGCCATTCTCCCAACGATTCCGATAACAACAATATGGCAATGAACCGTAAAGGCATTATCCTGGCCGGGGGGTCGGGTACCCGCCTGTATCCCGCCACCCTGGCGGTTTCCAAGCAGTTGCTGCCGATCTTCGACAAGCCGATGATCTACTATCCGCTCAGCACACTCATGCTGGCGGGCATCCGCGACATTCTCGTCATTTCCACACCCCAGGACACGCCGCGCTTTCAGCAGCTGCTGGGTGACGGCGCCCAGTGGGGCCTGGATTTGCATTATGCCGTGCAACCCAGTCCGGACGGGCTGGCGCAGGCCTTTCTCATCGGCGAGAAATTCCTGGCCGGCAGTCCCAGCGCCCTGGTCCTGGGCGACAACATTTTCTACGGCCACGAATTCCAGAAGCTGCTCGAGGACGCCAATGCAAAACCGGCGGGAGCCAGCGTCTTCGCCTATCACGTGCACGACCCGGAGCGCTACGGAGTCGTCGACTTCGATGCGCAAGGCCATGCCACCAGCATCGAAGAAAAACCCAGGCAGCCCAAGTCCAGGTATGCCGTCACCGGGCTGTACTTCTATGACGACCAGGTCGTCGACATCGCTAAAAGCATCAAGCCCAGTCCCCGCGGGGAGCTGGAGATAACCGATGTCAACCAAACCTACCTGGACCGCAAGGAACTCAGCGTCGAGGTCATGGGCCGCGGCTATGCATGGCTGGACACCGGCACGCACGAATCCATGCTCGAGGCCAGCCTCTTTATCCAAACCATCGAAAAGCGCCAGGGCCTGAAAGTCGCCTGTCCCGAGGAAATCGCCTACCACCAGGGCTGGATAGACGCCGGACAGGTGCGCAAACTCGCGCAGCCTCTGCTCAAAAACAGCTACGGCCAATACCTGGTCTCCCGGATCGAAGGGAACGTATTTTGACTCTGCAAGTCACGCCTACCGCCATTCCCGACATGCTCGTCATCGAACCCAAGGTCTTTGGCGATGACCGCGGTTTTTTCTTCGAAAGCTTTAACGCGCGCGACTTCGCCGAGGCAACCGGCATCAAATGCGATTTCGTGCAGGACAACCACTCCAAGTCGTCCCGCAACGTGCTGCGCGGCCTTCACTACCAGATCCAGCAGCCCCAGGGCAAGCTCGTGCGCGTCACCCAGGGCGAAGTCTGGGATGTTGGCGTGGATCTGCGCAGAGGGTCGCCCACTTTCGGCAAATGGGTCGGTTTGGTTCTAAGTGCCGAGAACAAGAAGCAGGCCTGGATACCGGAGGGCTTTGCTCATGGTTTTCTCGTGCTGAGCGAAACGGCGGAATTTCTGTACAAGACCACCGACTACTACGCGCCGCAACACGAACGCACGATTGTGTGGAACGATCCGGACCTGGGCATTGCCTGGCCCATTCAGGGCGAGCCCAGGCTGGCCGCCAAAGATGCCGCCGGCATGGCATGGGCCGATGCGGATTTTTTTGATTGAGGGCTGAGACGCGCCTATCGCAGGCAGGCGCCATGATCCTGGACGAATCAGGCGAGACTGAACATGAAAAATTTGGAATTCTGGCAATTCTTCGAAGCGAATGCGGCCGCCCATCTGGGGCATCGCCAAGCGACTTTCCGCTATGCCTTCGAGTTTCTTGACCGGCTCGAACGGCCGGTTTTCATCGTCGAGACAGGCTGTGTCCGAAAACTGGATCACTGGTCCGACGGGCAAAGTACCCTGCTGTTCGATAAATTCGTGACCGGCTTACCCGGGTCCGTTGTCCACACCGTGGATTTGAGCCCCGAGGCCACCGCATTGTGCAAAACGCTGGTCAGTCCGGCGGTCGATGTCCATACCGGCGACAGCGTGGCTTTCCTGCACGGCCTTGCGAAAAATCCCCCTGCTCGCTTTCCTCGTATCGACCTGCTGTATCTCGACTCCTACGACGTGGACATGGCGGCCCCTCATCCCAGCGCGCTGCACCACCTCAAGGAGTTGATCGCCATTTCTCCGCTGATCGGACCCGAAACGCTTGTTGTGGTCGATGACGCTCCCAAAGAGGTGCATTACATCCCGCAGGGAACCAGCGGCGCGGTTTTCATTACCGATCCCAGGGTTGGGGGAAAGGGAAAATATGTCGCCGAGTATGCCGAGAGCATAGGTGCGAAACGGGTTTTCAGTGATTACCAAGTCGCCTGGACAGGTTTCTGATAAGCGACTGACGCATTGATTCTGTTCCTGCGCATTTTTGCGTGGGAAGGCGGGGCGATAAAGCGAACCCCTGGGCCATGCGGCCCAGGGGTTTTTGGTTTTACGGCATTGATGCGGGGGGTCGATTCATCGCCGGGCCGGTTGCATGTCCCGATGCGGGGATGGCGGCGCACCAGGCCGGTGTGGCACACGGCAGGGGTGGCGCACAAAAAACAAACGCCCCAGCGGTTAGCTGGGGCGTTTGGGGGATAAGAGCCT
>DAIDKG010000451.1 GCA_027450125.1 Bordetella sp.
GAGCGCGAAGCCCGCAGTCCAGCTGGCGTGTTCGGGCGCGTCCAGTTCCTGGTGGGCGAAAGCGTTGCTCGCGGCGGAAGCCAGCACGGCATGCCCGCCACGAGACAAGGTGATGCGCACGGGCCCGGTCTGCAAGTCAAGCGTGACGTCGCCCTGCTCGATGCGCCAGCCGCCCGCACGCGGCGCGACAGTCGCCTCGCCCACGGCCTCCTGGCGCGCCAGCAGCATGTCGGCCAGCACGCGCGCACGCGGGCTGGCTTTCTCGTCGTTCAGGAGGGCGGGTTCGCCGCAGCGCAGGCGAAACACGCCGGGCGCATGGGCTTCGACCGCCATGGACAGGCCGCCCCCCAGGTCGAAATCGATACGGCTGGGACGGCTCGTCGACAGCTGGGCGTTTTCAAGTGGGGTGAGTTGGACTAAGCTGGACTTAGGCGGCACGGCAAGACACCTCGGGTTCTGGGCCAGAAGGCTAAAGCCTCTATTTTGACGGATTTGGCTTTTGAAATAAACTCGGCGCCCCTCGGCCCCCGGCCGGCCGATCGCGAAACGGGCACGAAAGGCCGCTAAACCAGGGGTTTGCAGCCCTGCGGCGCCCTTTTCCGAGCCACAAGAAAAAGACCCGCCTGCGCCTCTAGCGCGGCAGGATCTGGGCAATCAGGCCGGTTTCCAGGGGCAGGGGCTCGCCGCAGAGCCAGGCGGCGATCAAATCCCCCCCCAGAGCCGACCAGCTCAGGCCGCGCGAGGCATAGCCGGTCGCCAGCCAGACGCCGCGGGCATGGGCCAGCGGCCCAATGGCCGGCAAGCGCCCGGGCAGCACCGCCCGCCAGCCGGCCCAACCAGGTAGGTCGCCGGCCGGCAGTCCGCGCAAAGTCTGTGCTGCGCCGGCCTGCAGCAACCCGGCCGCCTTGTCCAGATTGACGCGCTGTCCCGCGGCGCCGGTCTCAGCCTGCGCCGCGCCATGCACATAGGTGCTGCCCGCCACGCACCAGCCCTGCACCTCGGGCAGCAGGTAGCCCTCGCCGCCCACGATGCAGCGCGGGCCGCCGATCAATGCGCGGGCGGGAATCTGCGTCACTTCGCCGGCCAGCGCATGCATCTGTGCCAGCCTGGGCAGGAACGGGTCGAGCAGGCCGCTGGCCTGCAGCAGTGCCGGCGCCTGGGAGGCACAGGCCAGCACCAGCTGACCGGCTTCGGCCAGCACGGCGCCCTGGGCGTCGCAAGCCTGCCATAGCCCCGCGGACTGCCGCAGGCGCGCGGCCGTGCCGGTCCGGCGGACGATGCCCGGCGCGCTCAACAGCGCAGCGACCAGGCGATCCGGCCGTACCAGCATGCCGTCGCGAAAATACACGCCGCCGCGCGCCAGCGGCAGCCCCGCCAGTTGCCCCGCCTCGCCGACGTCCACGCAGCGCGCCCAGTCCTGGGGAAAAGCCAGGCCGGAAAGCGCCTCGGACAGGGCTGCGGCCCGCCCTGCGTCGCGCTCCAGCTGCAGCGTGCCGCAGACGCGCACAGCCTGGTCCAGGCCGGCCCAGCGCCGCAGGGCGCGCAGGCTGCCGGCCCGCGACAGGCGCGCCCGCGGATTGTCGTCGCGCGCGATGACCGGCGTCAGAGCGGCAGCCAGATGGCCGCGGTGCGCTCCTGCGTCACCCTCGGGCGCCAGCACCGTCACCTGCCTGCCGCGCAGCGCCAGCGCCTGGGCCACGCCGGCGCCTGCCAGTCCGGCGCCTATCACCAGCACCGGCGCCAGATCGGTGCACGGCGGCTCCGAGTCCGGCCCGGCCTGCGCGGCACGCCTGCCCACCGTCATGTGCAGCTTGCCGTAGCCCTGCACGCGACTTATCTCGAATCCGGCCGCAGCCAGCGTGCGCCGCACGTGGCCCACGCTGCACCAGGTGGCAAGCGTGGCGTCGGGCGCAGCCAGGCGCGCCAGGACGCCCAGCACCTCCGGCGACCACATCGCGGGGTTGCGGCTGGGCGCGAAACCGTCGAGAAAATAGGCATCCACGCGCGCCGACAGGCGCTGCGCGACCGTCGCGGCCTCGCCGAAAGCCAGTGTCAACGTGACGGCACCATTGTCGAATTCCAGCCGGTGCAGGCCGGGCAGGAGCTGCGGCCATTGCTCGATAAGGGCATCGGCCGATGCGCGCAATTGCCGCGGCAGATGCCGGTCCCATGCCGCGCGCAAGGCATCGCGCTGCAGCGGATGCCCTTCGATCGACACCACATGCAGGCGCGCCGCGCGCCGCGGATCGGCGCGCCAGGCGCGCCATAGCGCCAGGAAGTTCAGGCCCAGCCCGAAGCCGGTCTCGCACACCGTGAACCGGGCCCGGCCCTGCCAGCGCCGAGGCAGATCGTTGCCGCGCAGGAATACGTGCTCGGCCTGTCCCAGCGCGTCGACGCGCGAGTGATAGACATCGCCGTAGGATGCGCTGCAGGGACGCCCCGCTTCGTCGAACGACAGGACCGCGGGCTGCAAGGGTATGTAGGAAGAGGACATGGAAAATTGCAAATGCGCCGCCAACATACCAGAAGCCGTTGGCTGTGCGCCACGCATCGGCGCGCAATCGACCCGCCGATGCGGCCCCGCATCACGGGCAGGCTTACACTGCAACTATGTCGAACACCAGCCACCCCAAGCATTCATTGCTCGATCTGCGCGCAGCCATCGACGCCGCCGTCTGTGCCGCCCACACCGGCGCGGCCGTGCTGCAATCGTACGCGCACCACCGGGCCGACCTGATCATCGACCACAAGGCGCGCAACGACCTGGTCTCGCAGGCCGACCGCGAAGCCGAAGCGGCCGTCATCGAGGCGCTGCAGTCCCGCATGCCGGGACTGGGCATCGTAGCGGAAGAAACCGGCGGCGTGCCGCAAGGTCCCGCCACCTGGTACATCGACCCGCTGGACGGCACGACCAATTACCTGAGCGGCATCCCGCACTATGCCGTGTCCATCGCCCTGATCGCGCACGCCGGCACACCGGTGTCGATCGACGAATCCGTCCAGGTCGACACACCCGTGATCGGCGTGGTCTACGATCCCTGCCGCGAAGAACTCTTCACCAGCGTCTACGGCGTAGGCTCATGGCTCAACGGCCGGCGCATAGCCTGCTCGCGCACGGGTAGCCTGGCCGAGTCCGTCGTGGCCACCGGCTTTCCGTTCCGCGATTTTTCCTTCGCCGAGCAATACATGCCCACGCTGCATGACGCCATCAACACCACCCGCGGCGTGCGCCGCCTGGGCGCGGCGGCGCTGGACCTGGCCTGGACGGCCTGCGGCCGCTACGACGGCTACTGGGAAATGGGCCTGGCGCCCTGGGACGTCGCTGCCGGCACGCTGATCCTGCGCGAAGCGGGCGGCGTCTGCACCGACATGCACCAGGCCGATCCCTGGCCCAAGGGCGGCTACGTCGTGGCCGGCAACCCCCAGATCCACGACGCGCTGGTCGCCATGATCGCGCCGCATCTCAAGCCCGCACAGGCCTGAAACCGCGCGCTCAGGCCTGCTCGCGCAATACCCGGCGCAGGATCTTGCCCACGTTGTTCTTGGGCAATTCGTCGCAAAAGACCACCCTACGCGGGCGCTTGTAGCCCACCAGGCGCCGGCGGCACCAAGCCATCAGTTGCACCGCGCTCAGCGCAGGGTCGGACCGCACCACGAAAAGGCGCACCGATTCGCCCGAATGCCGATTGGGCACGCCGACCACGGCGCATTCCCGCACACCCGGATGCGTGGCCACCAGCGCCTCGACCTC
>DAIDKG010000452.1 GCA_027450125.1 Bordetella sp.
CGACGGACCGATTGACGTACTTCGTCTCGCTCACCGGCCAATTTGGAACGACCCTGGCGATCGACATCAGCGATCCGGCCGCCCCTGTGCTGAAGGACGTGGAACAGGCGCGCAAACGTTCGCCGACCCGATACTCGCCAAGGAGCTCGGGCCGATATTTCCATCGAGCTATTCGCCGCGCGTTGCATCGATCAACAGACCCAGTACGTGGAACGCAATGCAGCGCGGCACACTGAGTTTTCTGCTCGATATCCCCGGACCGCTTCGTTCACCTCTGATCCATAGAGTGATCACGAGAAATACGACACTCGAAGCTCTGCTTTCCGATGACCTGATGCTGACTGATTTCGTCAAGGAGTCTGTTGGCGGGACATGGCATCCCTGCGGGACCTGCCGCATGGGATCGGCCGATGATCCGCAGGCCGTTACCGGGCCGGACGGCTCCGTACATGGGGTGGAAGGACTGAGCGTCTGCGATGCATCGCTGATGCCGTCCATTCCATGCGCAAATACGAATATTCCGACGATCATGATCGCGGAACGCATCGCGGACGGCTTGCGCAAACAGGCTGCTTAGCAGCCAGCCTGACTCGCAGATGCCATACGACGAGCGCTATCTTTTTTTAGAACACGGCTACACGCCATATCCGACGATTCCCTTCACCTCGAGGAAAGACTCCAGACCCCATTCGGCGTATTCGCGCCCATTGCCTGATTGCTTGTATCCGCCAAATGGCGCGCCCGGATCCCAGGCCGGGTAGTTCAGATGGACGCTGCCGGCACGCAGCTGGAACCCGACACGGCGCGCGCGTTCGAGATCAGCCGATTGCACATACGCTGCCAGTCCATAGGGGCTGTCGTTGGCGATGCTGATGGCGTCTTTCTCGTCTCGATATGGAATGATCGCCAGCACAGGGCCAAATATCTCCTCGCGGGCAATTGTCATTTCGGGGCGCACGTCTGCGAATACCGTCGGTTTGACGAAATAACCCGACTCGAAACCTTGGGGCCGGCCGAGGCCACCGAGGACGAGCGTTGCGCCTTCCTCGATCCCACGAGCGATCAGTTGCTGTATTCGATCGAACTGGACGGCGCTGACGACCGGCCCCAATGTCGTGTCCGGCGCGTTGGCCGGACCGACCTTGTGCGCAAGCGCTGCGCGCCTTGCAATGTCGACGGCTTCGGCGTGGCGAAAGGCAGGAACAAGCATGCGCGTAGGCGCATTGCACGACTGGCCGCTGTTGCTGAAACAGCTGTTTACGCCTCGAGTTACTGCCAGTTCGAAATCGGCATCATCCAGAAGCAGATTGGCAGATTTCCCGCCCAACTCCTGATGCACGCGCTTGACGGTCGGTGCGGCGAGCTTGGCTATCTGCACTCCTGCGCGAGTCGATCCCGTAAACGACACCATATCGACATCGGGATGCGCGCACAGCGCAGCGCCGACTGTCGCGCCGTCGCCTTGGACGAGATTGAATACGCCATTCGGCACTCCCGCAGCGTCGAGCACTTCGGTAAACAGCACTGCATTCAACGGTGAAACTTCACTCGGCTTCAACACCATCGAACAACCGGCGACAAGAGCAGGGGCAACCTTGCATACGATCTGGTTCATGGGCCAGTTCCAGGGCGTGATCAACGCCACGACGCCGATCGGCTCATGCCGGATGAGTGTAGTCCCCTTATTGCGCTGCCATGCGAAGGAGTCGCAGGTTATCAATAGTTCCTCGAGATGGCGGCGGCCCAACGCGGCCTGCCAGTCGTAGGCCAGCGACCTCGGCGCGCCGATCTCCCGCGAGATCGTCTCGGCTATCTCGTCGTAGCGTTCTATATAGATTTCGAGTATTCGGCGTAAAAGCCCGATACGCTCCGCAGGAGTCGTCTGCGAGAACGAGGAAAAAGCGCGCCTGGCCGCCGCGACTGCGCGGTCGACGTCGTGTACATCACCAGCCGCTATCTCGCTGAAAGGCTGTTCATTGCAAGGATCAATTACCGGAATTCGCTTGGCACCCAGCGGTTCCACCCAAGCGCCATCGATATAGAACTTCAGTGCGTTATTCATGGTTGGGCATACGTGCAGGATAGTTTGCTTGGCATGGGTCTCAGCCACGTGCAGCCTTTGCTGCATTGTCCCGGCGGCTGATTACGACGAGCAGAACCAACATGAGAGTCAGGGTAGTGAGCATCGTGCTGATCGCGGCGATTGTCGGATCTATCTCGTCGCGCAACGAGATGAACATCCTGCGCGTCAAGGTCTGGTTGTCGCCGCCGGACACGAAAAGCGCGACCACGGTTTCATCAAGAGACTGGATGAATTTGAATACCGCTCCGGACACCACACTCGACCTGATCTGCGGCAAAGTGACTGCCATGAAGCTGCGGAACCGGTTCATCCCCAAGCTTCGTGCGGCCATTTCCTGGGCGTGATCGAACGATCGCAGGCTGGCCCCCACAGAGATCAGCACATACGGCAGTCCGAGCATGGCGTCCGCAACGATCAACCCGCCGAGGGTATTTACGTAGCCGAACTGCGAATACACGAAGAACACCCCGACGGCGACAATGATGATGGGAACCATCAGCGGCAGCATCAATACCGTCTTCAACTGGCGGATCAAAGGATGTGAGCCGTGCTCGATGGCATAGGCGGCCGCAATGCCGCAGGGTGTTGCGATGATCACCGCGCTGAAAGAGGCGATCATCGTGGTGCGCATAGCAGC
>DAIDKG010000453.1 GCA_027450125.1 Bordetella sp.
GCGTCGAGCAGGTCCAGCGCGTGCTGGGCGAAGTGCTGCAATGGGCGAATCCGGCCGATGTGGTGCTGTCGCACTGGCTGCGCGCCAATCCCCAACTGGGCGGACGCGACCGCAGCGAGCTGGCCGAAGCAGTCTATGACGTGCTGCGCCATCTGCGCCGCTACCGCCGCATGGCCGAGTCGGGTGTGGGCAACGCCGAGCGCCGGCTCGCCATCCTGGGCGTGGCCGCCACGCGCGGGCAGACCGCATTGGAAGGCGGCCTGCCCCCCGACGAGGCCGAATGGCTGGATCATGTGCTGCGCATCGACCCGGCCACCCTGGCGGCCGAGGTGCGCTACAGCATGCCGGATTGGCTGCTGGAGCGCCTGGCGCCCATGCAGAATGCGCAGGCGCTGATGCAGGCGCTCAACCAGCCAGCATCGCTGGACCTGCGGGTCAATCCGCTCAAGGCCGAACGCGACGCGATGGTGGCCACGCTGCGCGCCATACCTCAGGCGGCGCGCTTCGAACCCGGCCCCATGACGTATTCGCCCTGGGGCATCCGCGTGCTGGGTCATCCCTCGGTCAATCGTTGGGAACAATTCGCGGACGGCAGCCTGGAGGTGCAGGACGAAGGCAGCCAGTTGCTGGCCCTGCTGGTAGGCCCCAGGCGCGGCGAGATGATCATCGATTTTTGTGCCGGCGCGGGCGGAAAAACCCTGCTGCTGGGCGCGCTGATGCGCTCTACCGGGCGCTTGTACGCCTTCGACGTGTCGGCCAGCCGGCTGGCGCGCGCCAAGCCGCGCTTTGCCCGTAGCGGCCTGTCCAATGTGGTGCCTGTGGTCATCGAGAGCGAGAACGACACGCGGGTCAAGCGCCTGGCCGGCAAGGCCCAGCGCGTGCTGGTCGATGCGCCCTGTAGCGGCGTCGGCACGCTGCGCCGCAATCCCGATCTGAAGTGGCGCCAGCAACCATCCGCGCTGGCCGAACTGACCGACTTGCAGCACCGTATCCTGAAGAGCGCCGCGCGCTGCGTGGCACCCGGCGGCAGGCTGGTCTATGCCACCTGCAGTCTGCTCGAAGAGGAAAACGCCAGCCAGGCCGAGCGGTTCCTGGCCGAGCATCCGGATTTCGAACGTGTCGACGCGGCTGCACTGCTGGCCCAGCGCGTGCCAGACCTGGTGCTGGAGGGCCCCTACATGCAGTTGCGGCCCGATCTTCATGGCACGGACGGCTTTTTCGCCGCCGTGTTCGAACGCAAGAAAACGCCCGGCCGGATCGAAGCGCAGGCCGGGCAGAACGATGATCCGCTTATTGCCGCGAAGGCGCAGGACCAGGAATGATCCTCAGCCGCGCGCTGCCGTAGTCCATGCGGGGATATTTGCCATGGGGGCCCCAGCGCTGCTGGAAGGTGACGGACCATGACATATGGTCCAGCCCCGGCTTGTTGGCCTGATACAACACCTGGGAAATGGGCAGCGCCTTCGAGCGCACCGCGCACTTGGGTGAGCTGGTGTTGACGACACCCTGGGTGCGCGTCACGGTGAGTGTGCCCAGGGCAGGTTTCTGGGTAATGGTGATGATGGGCGCGCTCAGGGCGCTGCAGCCGGTGCCGCTGAGCTCGAAGTAACTGGCCAGCACCATCTGCTGGCCGGGCTTGAGCGGCGGGATCTGGTCCCCGGCCAGGGCGGGGGCGGCGCCGGCCAGGGCGAGCGCGACCGGCAGCGCGTGCGCAAGGCGCGGTTTGAACATCCTTAGTCCTTGATTTTGCATGGGAAGTATTTGAAATTTAGCTGTCAAAAGGGGGCTTGAATAGGCTAAACTTGCCCAAATCCCTTTCGATACTTTACGTATACCTCTTCAGAGGCGGAACCACAGATTTATGGATCTCATTTCTTCTTTCCTAGTGGGCGGACTGGCCCAGGCGCATTGGTGGCAAGTCGTCATCTTTACGCTGGTAATGACCCACATCACCATCGTTGCCGTCACGATCTTCCTGCACCGCAGCCAGGCGCACCGGGGGCTGGACCTGCACCCGGCCGTGATGCATTTCTTCCGGTTCTGGCTGTGGATGACCACCGGCATGGTCACCAAGGAATGGGTCGCCATCCACCGCAAGCACCACGCCAAGTGTGAAAAAGAAGGCGATCCGCATTCGCCCATGCTGTTCGGCGTCTGGAAAGTGCTGTTTCGCGGCGCGGATCTGTATCGCGTCGAGGCCGCCAACCAGGAAACCATTGCCCGGTTCGGCCACGGCACGCCCAGCGACTGGATTGAGAACAACGTCTACGCCAAGCACAGCCTGATGGGCGTGCTCATCATGCTGGCCATCGACATTGCCCTGTTCGGCGCCATCGGCCTGACCGTGTGGGCCGTGCAGATGGCCTGGATCCCCTTCTGGGCGGCCGGCGTGGTCAACGGGGTGGGCCATTACTGGGGCTACCGCAATTTCAACAGCCCGGACACCAGCACCAACGTGTTTCCCTGGGGCTTCATCATCGGCGGCGAGGAGCTGCACAATAACCACCACGCGCATGGCACGTCGGCCAAGTTCTCGACCAAGTGGTTCGAGATCGATGTGGGCTGGGGTTACATAACCGTGCTGCGCATGCTGGGCCTGGCCAAGATCAAGAAGATCGCGCCCAAGCTCAAGCTGGATCCCGGCACCCGCGCCATCGACCTGCGCACCTTGCAAGGCGTGATCACCCACCGCTACGAGGTGATGGCCCGCTACGCCGATGTCGTCCGGCAGGCTGCCCGCGAAGAGCTTTCCAAGCTGCAGAGCCGCTCGGACCGCATCCGCCTGCGCCGGTCGCTGATCCGCAACGAAGAAGTGCTGCAGCCCGACCAGATCGCCGAGGTCGACAGCGCCATCGCCCAGCACCCCATGCTTTCCACGCTGGTTCAGATGCGCCGTGAGCTGGGTCGCCTCTGGGAGAGTTCCAGCGCCAGCAGCGAACAGTTGCTGGCCGAGCTGCAGGCCTGGTGCCAGCGTGCCCAGAAGAGCGGCATCACCGGTCTGGAGCAGTTCGCGATGCGTCTGCGCCGTTACGCGGCATAATTACTTCTGCTGGTTCCAGGTTTCGGCCCCCGGTTGGGGGCCGAATCATTTTTGCCGCCAGACGGCCCCAAGGTAGAAAGCGCCCCTCCGGGGCGGCAAGCCGAAGGCGCAGTCTGGGTTTTTACTAGGGTTCAAAATTTTGCTGGACAAACTCAATCCCGAGCAGCGGGCGGCAGTCACGCTGCAGGCGCAGCATGCTCTGGTGCTGGCCGGCGCCGGCAGCGGCAAGACCCGGGTGCTGACCACACGCATGGCCTGGCTCATCCAGACCGCCCAGGCCAGTCCCTACAGCCTGCTGGCCGTCACTTTCACCAACAAGGCGGCGCGCGAGATGCTCGCGCGCATGACGGCCATTCTGCCGATCGACGCGCGCGGATTGTGGATAGGCACTTTCCACGGATTGTGCAATCGCATGCTGCGTGCGCATCACCGCGACGCCGGGCTGCCGCAGACTTTCCAGATTCTCGACACGGCCGACCAGCTGGCGGCGATCAAGCGCCTGCTCAAGGCCCACGGTGTGGACGACGAAAAATACCCGCCGCGCGACGTGCAACGCTTCATCAACAATGCCAAGGAGGGGGGCGAACGACCGGGCCAGATGCAGGCCTGGGACGCCCATAGCCGCCGCCTGATCGAGCTTTACCAGCTTTACGAGGAGCAGTGCCAACGCGAAGGCGTGGTCGATTTCGCCGAACTGCTGCTGCGCGCCTACGAACTGTTGTCACGCAACGCGCCCGTGCGCGAGCACTACCAGCGGCGCTTTCGCCATATCCTGGTCGACGAATTCCAGGACACCAATATCCTGCAATACAAATGGCTGCGGCTGCTGGCCGGAGGCGGGGCGCACATCTTCGCCGTGGGCGACGACGACCAGTCCATCTATGCCTTTCGCGGCGCGCATGTGGGCAATATGGCCGATTTCGAGCGAGACTACGCGCACGGCACGGTCATCCGCCTGGAGCAGAACTACCGCTCCTACGGCCATATCCTGGATTCGGCCAACGCGCT
>DAIDKG010000454.1 GCA_027450125.1 Bordetella sp.
CGATCCATGCGCGCGTGCTCAAGAGCCGCGTGTTCGTGGCGCTGCACATGCATGCCGGCGACGGCAATGTGCACACCAACATCCCGGTCAATTCTGACGATTACGAGATGCTGCGCGAGGCCAACGAGACCGTGGCGCGCATCATGCAGGTGGCGCGCGATCTGGACGGCGTGATCTCGGGCGAACACGGCATCGGCCTGACCAAGTATGAATTCCTGACCGAGGCCGAGCTCAAGCCCTTCCAGGACTACAAGCGCCGCGTCGACCCCGCCGGGCATTTCAATGCCGGCAAGCTCATGCCGGGCGCCGACCTGCGTCGCGCCTGGACGCCCAGCTTCAGCCTGATGGGCTACGAATCGCTCATCATGCAGCAGAGCGAGATCGGCCAGATCGCCGATTCGGTCAAGAACTGCCTGCGCTGCGGCAAGTGCAAGCCGGTGTGCGCCACGCATGTGCCGCGCGCCAACCTGCTCTACTCGCCGCGCAACAAGATCCTGGCGACCTCGCTGCTGATCGAGGCCTTCCTGTACGAGGAGCAGACGCGCCGCGGCGTGAGCCTGAAGCACTGGGAGGAATTCGAGGACGTGGCCGACCACTGCACGGTCTGCCACAAGTGCCTGAACCCCTGCCCGGTGGACATCGATTTCGGCGACGTGTCGATGAACATGCGCTCGCTGCTGCGCCGCATGGGGCGCAAGTCCTTCAACCCCGGCACGGCCGCGGCCATGTTCTTCCTCAACGCGAAGGACCCGGCCACCATCAACGCCACCCGCAAGGCCATGGTGGGCGTGGGCTACAAGATGCAGCGCGCGGCGCACGATTTCCTCAGCTCGTTCACGCGCAAGCAGACGGCGCACCCGCCGGCCACGGTGGGCAAGCCGCCCCTGCGCGAGCAGGTGGTGCACTTCGTCAACAAGCGCATGCCGGGCGGCATGCCCAAGCAGACGGCGCGCAAGCTGCTGGACATCGAGGACGCGGACTACGTGCCCATCATCCGCGATCCCAAGGCCACCACGGCCGACACGGAAGCGGTGTTCTATTTCCCCGGCTGCGGCTCGGAACGCCTGTTTTCGCAGGTCGGCCTGGCCACGCAGGCCATGCTGTGGCATGCGGGCGTGCAGACGGTGCTGCCGCCGGGGTACCTGTGCTGCGGCTACCCGCAGCGCAGCAACGGCATGAGCGACAAGGCCGAGAAGATCATCACCGACAACCGGGTGCTGTTCCACCGCGTGGCCAACACGCTCAACTACCTGGACATCAAGACGGTGGTGGTCAGTTGCGGCACGTGCTACGACCAGCTCGCCGGCTACGAGTTCGACAAGATCTTCCCGGGCTGCCGCCTGATCGACATCCACGAATACCTGCTGGAAAAAGGCATCAAGCTCGACGGCGCGACGGGGCGCAAGTACATGTACCACGACCCCTGCCATTCGCCCATGAAGCTGCAGGACCCGATGAAGACGGTCAAGGCGCTGGTGGGCGATGGCGCGATCAAGAGCGATCGTTGCTGCGGCGAGTCGGGAACGCTGGCGGTGACGCGGCCGGACATTTCCACCCAGGTGCGCTTTCGCAAGCAGGAAGAGTTGCTCAAGGGCATGGAAAAGCTGGGCGCGCCCGTCGGTTCGGACGCGGATCCGGTCAAGGTGCTGACTTCCTGCCCGTCGTGCCTGCAAGGCCTGTCGCGCTACGAGGAAGACACCGGTGCCCAGGCCGATTACATCGTGGTCGAGATGGCCCGCCACATCCTGGGCGAGTCGTGGATGCAGGACTACGTGCAGCAGGCGAACTCGGGCGGGATCGAGAGGGTGCTCGTCTGATTCGAACTTGACTGATTCTCGCCATGCACAAGATCGTCTTTCTCGACCGCGCCACCCTTGCGCCGCACATCCGCCTGCGTCCGCCGGCTTTCGAACATGAACTGATCGAATACGAGCGCACGGTGCCGGATCAGGTCGCCGAGCGCATCCGGGGCGCTGACATCGTCATCACCAACAAAGTGCCCGTCGGCGAACAAGCCCTGGCGCTTGCGCCCGGCGTGCGCCTGATCGCGGTCGCCGCCACGGGCACGGACTGCGTCGACAAGGCGGCGTGCAAGACGCGCGGCGTGGTGGTGTCCAACATACGGGGCTACGCGGTCAATACCGTGCCCGAGCACACTTTCGCGCTCATCTTCGCCTTGCGCCGCAGCATCGTGGCCTATCGCGAATCGGTGCTGGCGGGACGCTGGCAGGAGTCGGGGCAGTTCTGCTTTTTCGATCATCCCATCCGCGATCTGGCGGGCTCGCGCCTGGGCATCGTCGGCAGGGGCGTTCTGGGGCAGCGTGTCGCCGAGATCGCCAGGGCATTGGGCATGATCCCGCAGTTCGCGGCCCGCAAGGGCGCGAGCGGCGCAGACGCCGGGTACGTGCCGTGGGAGGAAATGCTCGCGACCAGCGACCTGATCACGCTGCACCTGCCGCTCACGGAGCAGTCGCGCGGCCTGATCGCCATGCCCGAATTGCGCAAGATGCAGCGCCGGCCGCTCATCATCAACACGGCCCGCGGCGGACTGGTCGACGAGGCCGATCTGGTCCGCGCGCTCGACGAAGGTCTCATCGCAGGCGCGGGGTTCGACGTCACCCAGGGCGAGCCGCCCGCGCCTGACCATCCCTTGATGCGGGCGGCGGCGCGGCCCAATCTGATCCTCACGCCGCACGTCGCGTGGGCGTCGGACCAGGCGCAGCAGGCGCTGGCCGATCAGCTGATCGGCAGTATCGAGAGTTTCGTGGCGGGCAAGCCGGTCAATGTCGTGGACGCGTACTGACGCGGTTCAGACGGTCCGCACCGCGATGCCCGCGTCCTGCAATGCCTTGCGTATGGCCTGCGCGAAGACGAGTGCGTCGGGCTGGTCGCCGTGGATGCACAGGGTGTCGGGCTGCACCGGCACGCGGGTGCCGTCGGTGGCGATGACGACCTTCTCCTGAACCATGCGCAGGACCTGTTCGACCGATTTGCTCGCGTCGGTGATCATTGCGTCGGGCTGGCTGCGCGGCGTGAGCGTGCCGTCGGGCTGGTAGCTGCGGTCGCCGAAGACTTCCTGGGCCACGCGCAGGCCCACGGCGTGGGCCTCCTGGATCATGGCGCTGCCGGCCAGGCCGTAGAGGATCAGGTCGCCGTCGATGTCGCGCACCGCCTGGGCTATGGCACGCGCCAGCCGGGCGTCCTTGGCGGCCATGTTGTAGAGGGCGCCGTGCGCTTTCACGTGATGCAGCCTGCCGCCCTGGGAACGCGCCACCCCGGCCACGGCGCCCACCTGGTAGACGGTGATGTCGTAGGCTTCCTGCGGCGAGATATGCATGTTGCGGCGGCCGAAGCCGGCCAGGTCCTGGAAGCTGGGATGCGCGCCCAGGGCCACGCCCTGCTTGATCGCGGCTGCCACGGTCTTGCGCAGCGTGGACGGGTCGCCGCCATGAAAGCCGCAGGCGATATTGGCCGAGCTGACGTAGCCGAGCACGGCCTCGTCATTGCCCATCTTCCATGCGCCGTAGCTTTCGCCCATGTCGCAGTTCAGGTCCAGGGTGGTTTGCGCTGCCATGTCCGTTCTCGTCTTTGAAGTCAGTGGAAAAAGGCGCGATCCGGGCAAGGGGATCGCTGGCGCTAATGTAGCGCCGCCGGCCTACTCGTAGCGCTTGCCCCGTTCCAGGAGTTCCGGCGTGCCGATGACGGCGTTGATTCCGTCGAAATCCAGCATGCGGCCGCGCCAGGGCGCGGTGGTGCCGTGCTCGCGCAGGCTGGCATAGTAGCCCTGCAGCATGTGGGCCACGGCGCGCAGGGTGCCGCCGGGGAAGATGACGATGCGAAAGCCGCGCTGGGCCAGGGCCTGGGCGCTTTCCACCGGCGTTTGTCCGCCCTCCACCATATTGGCCAGCAGCGGGATGCGGGAGGCGAAGCGGGCGCAGGCCGCATCCATCTGCTCCGGCGTGAGCAGCGCTTCGACAAAGAGCGCATCCACGCCGCATTCCAGGTATTTTTCGCCGCGCTCGAGCGCCGCGTCCAGGCCTTCCACCGCGACCGCATCGGTGCGGGCCAGGATGAGCGTATCCGCGCTGTGCCGGGCATCGAGCGCGGCATGCAGCTTGCCGCACATCTCCCGGGCCGGGACCAGGGACTTGCCGGCCAGGTGGCCGCAGCGCTTGGGAAAGCCCTGGTCTTCGAGCTGGATCATGGCGGCGCCCGCGCGCTCGAAGCCGCGCACCGTGCGCTGCACGTTCAGGGCGTTGCCGAAGCCGGTGTCGCCGTCCACGATGACGGGGCAATCGACGCGGTCGGTGATGCGCGCCAGCGTGTCGGCGACCTCGGTAAAGGTGGTCAGGCCCACATCCGGGCGCCCCAGGGCGGAATAGGCGATAGAGGCCCCGGAGAGGTACACCGCGTCGTATCCCGCCTGCTGCGCGAGCAGCGCCGAGAGCGCGTCGTAGACTCCAGGCGCCAGCAGCGCCTGGCCGGCGGCGATCCGGTTCTTGAGTGATGTGGGCCGGCTAGCCTGGGGAGCGGTGGTCATGATGCCTTCATGGGGTGGCGCGCCAGCTCGCCCGTGGCGAGCCGGCGCTTGAGTTGGTTCAGGAGGCCGCCTGCGCGAACCATGTCCAGCAGGAAACCGGGTATCGGCTCGCAGGCCAGCGTGGTTCCGTCGGCGCGCACCACGGCGGGAGCGTCCGCCTCCAGGGTGATGGCGACGCGCTCGTTTTCCTCGAGTTCGTCGGCCCGATGGCAAGTGAGCAGGAGCAGCCCCACATTGAAAGCGTTGCGAAAGTACAGGCCGCTGTAGCTGGGCGCCACCACGGCGTGCAGGCCCAGCGCGACCAGCGCCGCCGCGGCCTGCTCGCGCGATGAGCCGATGCCGAAGTTCTCGCCCGCGGCCAGCACGTCGCCGGGCTGCACGCCTGCGGCGAAGTCCGGACGCGGACCGTGCAGGCAATGCCTGGCGATTTCGTCGATGCCGAACTTCATGTAGGCGCCGGGGGCGAGTTGGTCGGTGTCGACGTCACGGCCGACTTTCCAGACGCGATGCAGGTTTGTCATGCGAGGAAGTCCCGCGGATCGGCAACGCGGCCGGCGAGGGCCGACGCCGCCACGGTGTAGGGCGAGGCGAGATAGACCCTGGCCGAGTCCGAACCCATGCGGCCCTTGAAATTGCGCGCCGTGGTCGAGATCACACTGGCGCCATCGGGTATGGACCTGCCGTAGCCTGAGCACGCGCCGCACGAACTGGGCAGCACTTCGGCGCCCGATTGCACCAGCCGGGCCATGATGCCTTCGCGCTCGGCGTGCTTCTGGTCGCGCAGGCTGGCCGGCGCGTCCATGAGCTTGACGCCGCCGGCCACCGGGCGGCCGCGCAAGACGCGATCGGCTGCGCGCAGGTCATCGAGCTTGGCGCCGGTGCAGGCGCCGATATAGGCCGCCTGCACCGGCGTGCCGGGGTAGTCGCCCACCGGCGCCGCATTGGCCGGGCTGTGCGGCGCCGCGACCTGCGGCGCGAGCGTGCCGGCGTCGAAATCGTGGCGTTCGACCGGCGCATCGGCGTCGGTCTG
>DAIDKG010000455.1 GCA_027450125.1 Bordetella sp.
CGCATGGGCATCGTCTTCCAGGAACCGGCCACCAGCCTGAACCCGGTCATGCGGGTGGGTGACCAGATCATGGAGGTCGTGCGTGCGCACACCGGCCTGCGCGGCACGGCCGCCCGCGCGCGGGCGGCGCATGGCCTGGCCCGGGTCGGCATCGCCGACGCCGAGCGGCGCCTGGACGACTATCCCTTCCAGTTCTCGGGCGGGCAGAAGCAGCGCATCATGATCGCCATCGCGCTGGCCGCCGAACCGGACCTGCTCATCGCCGACGAGCCGACCACCGCGCTGGACGTGACGGTGCAGGCCCAGGTGCTGGCGCTGCTGGCCGACATCCAGCGCGAGCTGGGCATGGCGATGCTGCTCATCACCCACGATCTGGCCTTGGTGCGCCAGGTGGCCCACCACGTGGCCCTGATGCGCGCCGGCGAGATCGTCGCGAGCGCGTCGGCGGCCGATTTCTTCAACGCGCCGGACCATCCCTATGCGCAGGAGCTTTTCGATGCCATCCCCACCTACGCCAAGCGGGGCCGCCCGCTGTCCCTGGCCGCAAGGCAGGCCGTGATGCCGGCTGCCGTGCGGGCAGGCGACCCGGGCGCGGCGCCATCCGCTTGCGCGATCCCGCGCGATATCGTGCTTGACGTGAGGGATTTGCGCGTCCAATACCCCGGGCAGGGCCGGGCATGGCGGCGCGACTGGATCAAGGCGGTCGACGGCGTGAGCTTTACTCTCGGGGTCGGCGAAACCCTGGCGCTCCTGGGCGAATCCGGCTGCGGCAAGACCACCATCGCCAAAGCCTTGCTGCGGCTGGCCGAGGGCGCCCGCGTCACGGGCAGCGCGCGGCTGGCCGGCCAGGATCTGCTGGCGGCCTCGCGCGCCGCGCTGCGCGGCCTGCGGCGGGACATCCAGATCGTGTTCCAGGACCCCTATGCTTCGCTGGACCCGCGCATGCGGGTGGGTGAAATACTGGACGAAGGAATCGCCGCCCTGCGCCCCGAACTGGACGCCGGCTCGCGCGCGAGGCGGGCGCAGGACCTGTTGGCGCGCGTCGGCCTGCCGGCCGATTCGCTGTTGCGCTATCCGCACGAATTCTCCGGAGGCCAGCGCCAGCGCATCGCCATTGCGCGGGCGCTGGCCGTCGAACCCAAGGTGCTGGTTTGCGACGAACCCACGTCGGCGCTGGATGTATCGGTGCAGGCGCAGATACTGGACCTGCTGCGCGCGCTGCAGGCTGAACTGGGCATCGCTTATCTTTTCATCACCCATAACTTCGGTGTGGTCGAATATCTGGCCGATCGCGTGGCGGTGATGCATGCGGGATGCATAGTCGAGAGCGATACCGCCTGGGCCGTGCTGCATGAACCGCGCCATGCTGTCACGCGCCAGCTGCTGCAAGCCGTGCCCAGGCTGGATTTTCCGGTGCCTGGGAGCGCCATGGAAACGCCGTAATGCGATAAAATGGCGGGTTTTCCTGAAAACCTGGTTGCCGGTGCGGGATTTTCCGGTGGCCGGCAGAGTCTGGTTTTGCCGCGGGATGCGGGGCGTTGCTGGAGTCAAGCCCGTGATGACGGGTATTCGTAACTGGGCGATAAGTTGCTATAGTTAAAAGATTGTTTCTCAAAAGGATGGCACACGACATGCATCAGTTTGGTCTCCTGCGCGCTGGCAAGGTCTTGCGCGTGGCGCTGGCCTGCGCAGCCTTGATCGGCTTGAGCGCCTGCGCGACCAATCCGTCGTCGTCCGAGGCCTCCCAGGTCGCTGCAAAACCGGCTGCGGACGGTACCGCACCTGTCGCGCCCCAGGCCGAGGTGCCGGTCGCCAACACCACCGTGGCCGAGCTGCAAGGCCTCATCCGGGACCACAAAGTCGACGAGCTGCGCACCATCTACAACGCCAGCTACGGCGCCAGCATGCTCTTCAAGCCGGATGACCTGACCTATTATGTTGTGCTTTTCCAACAGCGCAATTTCTGGCAAGTCGTCAAAACCAAGTCCCTGCAGCAGGCCGACATGGCCTACAAGGCCTTTACCCTGCGCACGGCCGAGCTGGCCCAGGCCGATTTCGAGCGCATCCGCCTGGAAGCCGAAAACGCCAAGGCGCAGGAACTGCTCAACGCCCGCCTGGCTCGCCTGAGCACGCTGCAGGCCGACCAGGCCCTGCGTCAGCAGCAGGACCAGCAGGTGGCAGCCCGCCAGAACTTGATCGACGCCGAGACCGACCGCCTGAACCAGCAGCAGCAGATTGCCCGCTCGCAGCTGAACAACCTGCAGCGCCAGATCGAAGCCTTGCAGGCTGAACAGGACCGCCTCTCGGGCATCGTCAACCGCTCGGCGCCGCGCGGACGCTACGTCAGGCCGGTGCACCGGACATATAAAAAGTCCCACTATTATTCCTACCGCAAGAAAAAGACCGCCTACAGGGCTCCTGTCGTGCACGCCGTCAAGGCGAAAGTAAAGCCGAAGCCGGCGCCGCAAGCTCCGGTTGCAGCACCAGCCGTGGCGCCGCAGCAGCCTGCCGGGCAGGCCGCGCCGATGCCGGCGGCCACGCCGCAGGCTGGCGCGCCGGCCGCTGCGGCACCCCAGGCATCTCCCCCCGCATCCCAGGCGCAGTAAGCGCGATGCGCGCCGCCTGCCACCCATGGCGGCGCGCTCTTGTCGGCCGGCGCATCCGATGCGGCGGTGCAGGCCTGTCGCCCTTGTGTTTGCGCCTTTCGCGCCCATATTGAAGTCATGGCACTCAAAGTTTTCGACCTTCAATGCGAACATGGCCACGTCTTCGAGGGCTGGTTCGCCTCGCACGACGACTACGACACCCAGCGCGCCCGGGGGCTGGTGGCCTGCCCCATGTGCGACTCCAAGCAGATCGCCAAACGCCTGTCCGCGCCGCACCTGAACGTCTCGCACCTGCATGCGCCCGAGTCCGCGCCGCTGGAGCCGGCCGCAGCCAGGGATGACAAGGCCGCCATGGCTGCCCTGCAGGCCCACGTCATGCGCCAGGTGCGCGAGCTGGTGCGTTCGACCGAGAACGTGGGCCCGCGCTTTGCCGAAGAAGCCCGCCGCATCCACGAGGGTGAGGCGGACGAGCGCCCCATCCGCGGCACCGCGACGCTGGAGGAGCGCGCCGCGCTGGCCGATGACGGTATCGAGGTGCTGGCGCTGCCCGCGTTCCTGGACGACGGTCAATTGCAGTGAGCGCCGCCCTCGGCCTTCGATTCAAGCAGATCTGAACGAAAAAGCCCTCGGAGTATTCCGAGGGCTTTGCGCATGGGCCGGCACCAGGGGCCGGCCATGACAACGAATCGCGCGCTTACACGCGGCTGCGGTATTCGTTGGTGCGGGTGTCGATCTCGATCTTGTCGCCGATGGCGCAAAAGAGCGGCACGTTCAGCTCGAAGCCGGTGTTGATCTTGGCGGGCTTGAGCACCTTGCCCGAGGTGTCGCCGCGCACGGCCGGCTCGGTGTAGATGATTTCGCGCACCAGCATGGTGGGCAGTTCCACCGAGATGGCGCGGCCTTCGTAGAAGACCACTTCCACCGGCATGCCTTCTTCGAGGTAGTTCAGCGCGTCGC
The DNA here is from genome assembly GCA_027450125.1 of Bordetella sp. Lineage (GTDB taxonomy): Bacteria > Pseudomonadota > Gammaproteobacteria > Burkholderiales > Burkholderiaceae_B > Bordetella. Next base: position 3,564 of record DAIDKG010000455.1, read on the forward strand.
CCATGCTGTCCGCTTCGATCTCGTACTGGTTGTACTCGGCGTCCATGAAGACGTACATGGGGTCGCCGAAGTACGAATACGTGCACTCCTTGCGCTCGAGCAAGACGATGTCGAATTTTTCGTCGGCCTTGTAGACCGATTCGCTGTTCGAGCCGTTCAGCAGGTTCTTGAACTTCAGCTTGACCACGGCCGCGTTGCGGCCCGACTTGTTGTATTCGGCCTTCTGGACCACGAGCGGATCCTTGCCGACCATGACCACGTTGCCGACTCGCAATTCCTGAGCGGTTTTCATCTAATCAAAACTCCGGGTAGTTCTCGGGGTGATCCACGCGCGGGGCCATTCCTGCCGGGTCAGTTCCCACTGGGTTAATTCCCACCAATAGCGCCGGCAAAGATCATCGCAAAGCCGGTAAAGCCTTATATTCTAGCGTGTATTGAGCTTTTCTGCGCAAAAAATGGCCAACTTGTCGGCCAGGTCAAGACT
>DAIDKG010000456.1 GCA_027450125.1 Bordetella sp.
CTTCGGGGGCGATTTTTCCCGAGGCGACCATGGTGCGGATTTCGCTGGGCAGGATGCGCTGGACGATCACCCTGCCGCTGCCCGGCCCTATCAGTCCCAGCTTGTAGGCGGCCGTGTAGGACAGGTCCATGATGCGGTTGCTGTGGAACGGGCCGCGGTCGTTGATGCGCACGATGATGGTCTTGCCGTTGACTTCGCTGGTCACGCGCGCGTAGCTGGGGATGGGCAGCGTGGGATGCGCCGCCGTCATGGCATACATGTTGTAGCGCTCGCCGCTGGACGTGCGCACGCCGTTGAATTTGCGCCCGTACCACGAGGCGATGCCTTCCTGCCGGAAGGGCTGGTCGCTCGTGTCGGGTACGTAGCGTTTGCCGAACACCACATAGGGCTTGTTGGCGCCGCTGGCCAGCGGCTCGATGCGCGGCACGGCGTTGGGAATGGCGTCCAGCTGCGCGTTGGACGGCGGGTGGCTGCCGGGGCCGTCGTCCTCGTAGTAGCCGCCGCCCTGCGGGCCGCGGTTGCCCGTGGTGGAGCAGCCCGCCATGAACAGCACGAGCAGCAGGACGGCCAGCAGCGGCAGGCGGCGCGCGATGCTCACGCGGCCTCCTTGGCGCCGCGCGCCTTCCCCTGCGGGGGAAGCTCGTTGCCGAGGCGGTCCGGCGCGCTCATGCCTGTCCTGCCGCTTTGCCGTGCTGCATGCGATGCCGCACCAGCAGGGGACGATGGCCGGCGAAACGCCTGGCCAGCTGCTCGACCACATAGACCGAGCGGTGCTGGCCGCCCGTGCAGCCGATGGCCACGGTCAGGTAGCTGCGCGTGTCCTGCTGATATTGCGGCATCCAGCGGTTGATGAAGCGCTCCACGTCGTCGATCATCTCGCCTACGGCGGGATGGCAGGCCAGCCATTGTGCGACCGGCGCGTCGCGCCCGGTCAGCGGGCGCAGCGCGGGATCGTAGTGCGGATTGGGCAGGCAGCGCATGTCGAACACCAGGTCGGCGCTGTTGGGTACGCCCAGCTTGTAGGCGAAGGATTCGAAGGTCAGCACCAGCGGCGCGATGTCCGCCTCGACCAGATCGCGCACCCAGGTGCGCAGTTGCCCGGGCGTGGCGTCCGATGTGTCGATGACATGGGCGTGTTCGCGCAGCGGCGCCAGCATTTCGCGCTCGAGCGCAATGCAGTCGGTAAGCGAAGGCTGGCCGCCGCAGCGCGCGGCGCGGTCGGTCAGCGGGTGGCGGCGGCGCGACTCGGAATAGCGCTGCACCAGCGTGTTGGTGTCGGAGTCCAGGAACACGACCCGCAAGCGGGTGCCCACGGCCTGCAGCGAGGCCATGATGCCCGGCAGCTCGGCCAGTTCGCCCGGCGTGCGCGCGTCGATGGCGACCGCCACGCGCTCGATGGCATCGTCCTTGCGCGTGGTGTCGATGAATTCGCCCAGAAAGCGCAGGGGCAGGTTGTCGACGCAGGTGTAGCCGGCATCTTCGAGCATGCGCAGGGCGACCGACTTGCCGGAGCCCGAGATGCCTGTGATCAGAACGACGCTAAACATGGCTGCTGGACTCGGCATGGGGTGTCAATGTGCCTGCGCCTGGCTGTTCTGCTGGATGGCCAGGTTCTGGCGCTGCATGAAGTCGTCCAGCGTGTCGATGCCGCGCAGTTTGAGGATGGTGTTGCGCACAGCAGCCTCGACCAGAACGGCCAGGTTGCGGCCGGCTGCAACCTGCAGCATGACCTTGCGCACCGGCAGGCCCAGCATGTCCTGGGTCAGGTCGCTCATGGGCAGGCGTTCGAATTTTTCCTGGGGGGTGCGCATCAGATGTACGATGAGTTTCAGGCGCATCTTGCGGCGCACCGAGGTCTCGCCGAAGATGGTGCGGATGTCCAGCAGGCCCAGCCCGCGCACTTCGAGCAGGTTCTGCAGCAGAAGCGGGCAGTGACCTTCGATCACGTTGGGCGCGGTGCGTGAGAAATCCACGGCGTCATCTGCCACCAGGCCGTGGCCGCGGGTGATGAGTTCGAGCGCCAGCTCGCTCTTGCCCAGGCCCGACTCGCCGGTGATCAGCACGCCCAGTCCCAGCACGTCCATGAACACGCCATGCACGGTGGTGGTGGGGGCGAGCTTCTTGCCCAGGTAGATGCGCAGCAGGTCGCTGAGCTGGGCCGCGCCCACCGAGGTCGCCAGGAGCGGGATCTGGTGCTGGGCGCACTGCTCGATCAGGTCTTCGGGCGGAAGCAGATCGTCCGCCAGCAAAATGGCCGGCACCCCGCCGATGAGCAGCTCGTCCATGTGGTGCATGCGGCGGCGCAGATCGAAGCGCGTGTAGTAGGCCAGCTCTTCCGGGCCGAAGACCTGTATGCGCGAGGGGTGGATCAGATTGAGGTGGCCCACCAGGTCGGCGGCTGCCATGCCGTCGTTGGTGATGGCCCGGTCGGCGGATTCGGTGCCCGCGATCCAGCGAAACGGTATGGTGTCGGCATTGTCGTCGACCAGTTCCTGCACGGTAAGCATGACGGTTTAGAGTTGTCCCGTGGTGAGCGTGCGGTGCACCTTGGCCGGGTCGGTCTCGGTGGCCAGGACCGCGCGCAGTTCTTGATTGGACATCAAATGCGCCAGTTCGGCCAGAATGTCCAGGTGCTGCTGGGCCGCGTTTTCCGGGACCAGCAGGCACAGCAGCATGGAAACGGGCAGGCCGTCGGGCGCTTCGAAGGGTATGGGTCTGGCCAGCCTGAAGAACGCGCACAGGGGCTGGTGCAGGCCCTTGATGCGGCCGTGCGGCACCGCTACGCCTTCGCCCAGCCCGGTGGATCCCAGGCGCTCGCGCGCGAAGAGGCTGTCGTATACCGTGGTACGGGCCAGGCCGTGGTGGTTTTCGAATAACAGGCCGGCGTGCTCGAACGCGCGCTTTTTGCTGGTTGCGGGCAGGTCAAGCACCACGTTGCCGGGAGGAAGAATGCGCGACAGGTGGTTCATCGAGGCCATTATATGGATACGATGCCGCAGTGCAAAAATCTAAATAGGGGCGGAATATGGGCTGCCGCGCGCGCAAGGGCGGCTGCGCAGGAGACAGTGGCGGTCCGGCTGACGGTCGGCCTTCGATGCGCTGGCGGCGTGTCTTGCGGCTCGCATCGCCGCCGCGCAGGGCGGTGCGCGCTGCCGTGAAACGAAAAAAGCCATTCTTGCGAATGGCTTTTGACTTGCTGCCCGACTCGCCCGCTTACGCGGTGGTGGTGGTGTCAGCAACCTGACGCTTGGCCGATTCGGCGGCGTGGTTTTGCATCTTGTCCTTGTGCTTGAGGACCTGGCGGTCGAGCTTGTCGACGAGCAGGTCTATGGCGGCGTAGAGATTTTCGTCGCAGGCTTCACAATGGATGTCTTTACCACGCAGATGCATGGTGATTTCGGCTTTTTGCCGCAGTGGCTCTACCGAGAGCATGACCTGGGTATCGATGACGTGATCGAAATGCCGCAACACTCGAGACAGCTTGTTCATCACATATTCCCGGATGGCGGGGGTAACGTCGAGATGGCGACCGCAAATGCTCAGGTTCATACTTGCTCTCCTACAAAAGAGAAAAAAGGTGCGCGGGGAATGCGCGGATTCGTCGTAAGAAAGGCTCCTTGTATTGGGTTGGGGCCGGGTTCAGGCCCGGCGGGCATCGGCGACGCCCATGAACCTAGTGTAGAGATTCTGGCGCGCAAAACAAGACGCGCGAAGCACGAAATTGTGACGGTGCGATGTCTTTCAGAAGACTTTCGCGAAAAATTCCTGGCGCTATAGTGCCTGCACAACGACACGCTTTTCCTGGACGAGACATGACTGCCCCGCATTCCCCTTGCCTGGTAGGTTGCGCGACCGGATTTTCAGGCGACCGCACCGACGGCGCGCCGCCCGTGGTGCGTACCCTGGCCGCCCGCGGTGGCGGCACCCTTATCTTCGAGACCCTGGCCGAGCGCACCCTGGCGCTGGCTCAGCTGGCGCGCAACCAGGACCCCGAAGCCGGCTACGAGCCTTTGCTGGACGATCTGGTCGGACCGGTGCTGGGCGACTGCATGAAACACGGTATCAATATCGTCAGCAATTTCGGCGCGGCCAATCCGCCGGCGGCGGCGCGGCGCATCGCGGCGATCGCGGCCCGGCAAGGCCTGCCTGCGCCGCGCATCGCGGTGATCCACGGCGACGCGCTGGACGGCGCCGAGCAGCGCGCGCTGTTGCGCGAACGCCTGGGCGCCGAGTTCGACCGGATCGAGGTCATCAGCGCCAACGCCTACCTGGGCGCGCAAGAGATCGCGCAGGCCCTGCGTGCGGGAGCCCAGGTCGTGGTGGCCGGGCGGGTGGCCGACCCGTCGCTCACGGTGGGGCCGGCGCTGGCGCACTACGGCTGGAGCGACGAGGATTGGCCGAGGCTGGGACGCGCCACCATGGCCGGACATCTGCTCGAATGCGGCACGCAGGTGACCGGCGGCTATTTCGCCGTTCCCGGCTTGAAGGACGTTCCCGGTCTGCACGAGACGGGCTTTCCCATCGCCCAGATCGACGCCGATGGCGCCTGTGTGATCGGCAAGGCCGCCAACACGGGCGGCAGGGTGGATGCCCGCACCGTCAAGGAGCAGCTGCTCTACGAAGTCCATGATCCGGCGCGTTACCTCACGCCCGACGTCGTGGCAGATCTGAGCCAGGCGGGGGTGACGGAGCTGGGCGGGGACCAGGTGGCCGTGCACGGCATCACGGGCCACGCGCGGCCGCAGGAGCTGAAGGTGAATGTGTGCTATCGCGGCGGCTGGCTGGCCGAGGCCGAGATCTCCTATGCCGGCTTGCAGGCCGAAGCGCGGGCGCGCCTGGCCGCGGATATCGTGGCGCGCCGCATCGGCTCGGTAATGAGGCTGCGCATCGACCTAATCGGCGCGATGAGCATCCTGGCCGACGACGGCGGCGCCATGCTGGCGGGCGTGCCGGATCGCCACGGTCAGGACGTGCGGCTGCGCGTTGCGGCGCGGCACGAGGACCGGGCGACGGCAGAGCGCGTGTTGCGCGAAGTCACCGCGCTCTATTGTTGCGGCCCCGCGGGCGGCGGGGGCGTGCGCACCTCGCTGCGCCCGCGCCTGGCCACGCTGTCGTGCACCGTGCCGCGCGAGATCGTGGCGGCCGGCTGGACAATGCAGGAGCTGCGCTGATGACGACCGCGACCGTATTCGTGCCGCTCTATCGCCTGGCGCACAGCCGCACCGGCGACAAGGGCGATACGTCCAACA
>DAIDKG010000457.1 GCA_027450125.1 Bordetella sp.
GCCGGCCAGGATCTTGCAGAAGGGGAAACGCATAGGCTTTTGCCTCCATAGGTTCAAGGACACAGGCCGACAGGATCGCCGGCGCATGCCGTGTAGCTAAGGGGGGTCGTGCGGAAGACGGGCAGAACCGCCGATACAAACCGACACCGAAAGGGATGGGACGCCAGCCAGGCAGGCTGCGCCCATGAGGGCAGTCGACGCCATGCATTTCGCTTATTGCGCAAACGCATTGCGTTGACAGAAATTGAACAAAATTAAGTAAAGATGAAGCGATGTTAACGATGAGTGAGATTTAAATCAAGTCAATCAGAATTATTCTGATACAAACGATCTGATAAATAATGATTTCACTCGCGTCGAAATGCCGGGAATGACGGATCGCGCTTCCCGTATAAAACGAAGCGATTTGCGGCCTGACCAGTTACGTCTTGTTTAGTTACATATTCGTGGAGGCACGGAATCGTCCGCACACTGGCCGGGTGGGCCGGGTTTTGGAGGCTGGATTCAGTCCCGCTTTTCTTGTACTTTGGCACTATGATACGAATTATTTCTTTTGCGGCGCATAGTTAGCGCTTGTCCATCAGAAGCTGCATTAAAAGACTGTTGCTGCGCCAGGTTTGCGGGCGACAAGACGTTTGCGGGCCACAAGACCCCCTTGACGACTTCCTAACCAGAGAGTGGAGTTTTGAGCGGCGAACAAGACTATTCGACCCTGGGCAAGCTGCCCGTCAGCGATGCGCAGCCCGCGGGCAACGACGTGCGCAGCGACGACGACTACGACATGCTGCAGGCCGAGATCGGCAAGATGTCCAATCCGGTCACCAGCGGCACGCTCGACTGGCAGCAGGTCGCCACGCTGGCCGGCTCGATCCTCTCGGCCAAGAGCAAGGATATGCTGGTGGCCTGCTACCTGGCCGGCGCTTTGCTGCAGCAGCGCGGCCTGCCTGGCCTGGCCGATGGCCTGCGCGTCGTCAGCGATATGCTCGCTACCTATTGGGACACGCTGTATCCGCCGCTGGCGCGGCTGCGCGGGCGTCGCAATGCGCTGCAATGGCTGATCGAGCGCGTCGCCGCGCACGCCGAGGAGCGCGACTGGTCATCCCTGCCGCCGCAGGAGCCCGAATTGATCGATGGCCTGCGCGAGTGCATGCAGGCCATCGACGCCATAACCGGCGAAAAGGATGGCGAGGCGCCGTCGATGCGGCCGCTGCTCGCGTTGCTGGGCAATATCCCGGTCAAGGAGCCGCCGGCGGCGGCGGCTCCGGCTGGCGACAGCACAGGCGGCAAGGCGCCTGTGTCCAGCGCGGACGCCGCGCCGCCGGATGTGCCCATCGACTCCGCCGAGAGCGCGGAGCAGGCCGCTGCCCTGGCGCTGTCGCGCCTGGCCGACATTGCCGCCTGGTTCAACGACGCAGGCTCGAACGCGCCGCTGGCTTTCCGGCTCAATCGCGTTGCTGCCTGGGGCGGCATCGACGCGTTGCCGCCAGTGCGCGAGGGCCAGACCGTGCTGCCCGCGCCGATCCAGCAAGTTCAGGATGCGCTGCGTAGCCTGGAAAACACCCGGGCCGATGAGGAGCTGATCCGTTTTGCCGAAACCCAGCTGCCGAATTTCCCGTTCTGGCTCGACTTGAACCGGGTGGCGGCGCAGGCGCTGGGAAGGCTCGGCGCCGAGCACGAAGCGGCGCGCCGCGAAGTCTGCGGCCAGACGGCAGCCTTGATGGCCCGGCTGCCGGATCTCGCGCAACTGGCCTTTGCCGACGGCACGCCGTTTGCCGACGGCGATACCCGCATGTGGCTGCAAAGCCTGGGCGGCGGCGCTTCGGCGGCATCGGCCGCCGATCCTCTGGCAGGTGCGATAGGCGCAGCGCGCGCGCGCGCCGCCGATGGCGACCTTGCCGGCGCAGCAGGCAGCCTGCAGCAGGCCATTGCCCAGGCCGCGGCGCCGGCCGATCGGTTGCGGCTGCGCACCTTGCTATGCGAACTGCTTTTCGCCGAACGGCCCGGCGCCAATCTCGATGCCTTCGCCCAGGCCATCCTGGCCGACATCGAAGGGCACGACCTGGCCGCCTGGGATCCACCCCTGGCGCTGGCCGGGCTCGCCGCTGCCTATCCGATCCTGGCCCGTGACGAGGCCGGCAAGCCGCGCGCCGATGCGCTGCTGGCGCGCATTGCGGCCCTGGATGCGCAGGTCGCGGTAAAACTGGTCACCTGAACGGCGCTTGTTGCATGGGAATGGAACGTTTTCTGCATACGGGCCCACTCATACGATCCACCACGGATTGCGCTACGCAACAGGAATGAGTCAGCAGTAATGAGCCAACTGCCAGCAAACCCTTCAGGAAAGTCCATATTGCCCCGGCTGGCGGCATTCCTGCCCTGCGTGGCGGCGATGGTCCTGCTGGCCGGTTGCGGCGGCGCGGGAGGGCCCGACGCGTCGCGCAAGCAGGTCATGGCCAACGTGAACTGGGAGTTCGCCAAGGACGCCGTGATGGTCGAAGTGTCGGCAGCCCCGAACCTGAACGAATACGCGGGCCAGTCCCACACACTGCTGCTGGGGGTCTACCAGATGGCCGACCCCGCGCCTTTCTACAAAATGCTGGCCGCTCCCGGCCTGCTGGCCCAGAGCCTGAGCAGCCAGAAGGGCGGCGACGCATACGTGCAGTTCACGCGCTATGTGGTCGCGCCCGGCCAGCACTCCATCCTTATCCTGGATCGCGCGCAGAAAGCCAAATACATCGGCCTGGTCGCCGGCTACTACAAACTGTCCGGCGCGACGTCGGCGCGCCTGTTCGAGATCCCGCTCTCGGTCTCCGGCGAGGGCTGGCTCACCACGACCTGGAGCGCCGCGCCCATGACGCTGGCCGTGCGCATGAATTTCGGCGCCGACGGCATTCTCAACGCCGACAAGCTCAACCACGACCCCAGCGCGAAGCAGATACAGCAGGCCGTGCCGCTGGACGGCGGCGGCAAGGAAATCAAGCTCACCAACGAATCCATCCAGGACGCGGTGCAGCAGCATCAGACGCTACAGAAGATCGGGGATTGAAGGTCATGAACGACACGCAGGCGATTTACTGGCACCAGGGCATGTTCATGCAGCCGCAGCATTTCCAGCTCGCGGACCTGCATGGGCAGTTCCGCAGCAAGCCGCTCCTGGAAACCGGCCTGCCGCATTTCTGGGGCGTGGGCGCGCTCGAGCTGTCGCAGGCGGCCATCGCCAACCGCGCCATCGACATCACCCGCGCGCAACTGCTGTTTCCCGATCGCAGCTATGTGGAGTTTCCCGGCAATGCGGTGATCGCGGCGCGCTCGTTCGATTCGGCCTGGACCGAGACCGACAAGCCCCTGACCGTGTACCTGGGCCTGAAGAAACTGAGCGTCCAGGAAAAGAACGTCACGCTGGCCGACGCGATGCCCGCCGGCGCGGTGTCCACTCGCTATATCTCCCTGGGCAACCCACCCGAAGTGCCCGATCTCTACTCCGAGGGGCCGTCCGCGCAGGTGCGCACCCTGCAGCACGTCCTGCGGATCTTTTTCGACGGCGAACTGCAGGACCTGGGCGATTACGATTTGATCCCCATTGCCCGCCTGGCGCGCGACGGCGACGCGGTGCGGCTTGCCGCCGATTTCATCCCGCCCTGCTATGCGCTGGGCGCCTCGGAAACCCTGGCCCTGAGCATCCGGGACATCCGCGACGAACTGGCGGGCCGGGCGCGCCAGTTGCAGGAGTACAAATCATCGGGTGAATCCGTCAAGACGGATTTCGATCCCGGCTATCTGACGTTCCTGCTTGCGCTGCGCTCGCTGAACCGCGCCAGTCCCTATCTGTTCCACCTCATCGAGACGCCGCAGGCCCACCCCTGGCTGGTCTACGGGGCGCTGCGCCAGCTGGTCGGCGAGCTCAGCTCGTTCTCGCTGCGATTCAACATGCTCGGAGAGTCCGAGGACGGCTCCCCCGGCCTGCCTGCCTACGACCATGCCAATCTGGGCCACTGTTTCGCGCGCGCGCGCGCGCTCATCGGCAGCCTGCTCAACGAGATCACGATCGGGCCGGAATACCTGGCCATCCTGGAATACGGGAACGGCGTCTATGCCGGGGACCTGCCGCGCGCCTTCTTCGACCGCCGCAACCGCTTCTATCTCGTGGTGCGCACGGCGGTCGATCCGCACAGGGTGGTCGACGGCATGCTGCGCGATGCCCGCCTGGCTGCCGCCGACGACATCGCCGGCTTGGTCGGCCATGCATTGCCGGGGCTGGAACTGATCCACATGACGGCCGCGCCGCAGGGCTTGCCGCGGCGCGCGTTCTCGTATTACTTCCGTATCGAACAGATCAGCCAGCTGTGGGACGCGGTCGAGCAGCAGGGCCGCATCGCCTTGCAGTGGCTGGACGCGCCCGACGACATCAAGGCCGAAATCGTCGTGCTGCGCAGGTAGGGCCACGCCATGAAACTCATCGATTGCTTCATTCCTTTCTTTGCGCTGGTGCGCCAGTTCCAGTTCGCGCCCGAGGGCGATGCCGCCGCCCTGTCCGCGCGGCTCGACAGCCTGGTGAACGAGGCGCGCAATCGATCGCGCGACGCAGGCTTTTCCGATGCCGATACGGAAGAGGCCTTGTTCGCCGCCGCGGCCTGGGCCGACGAGACGCTGATCGCGGCGCCGGGGTGGCCCAGCGCGGCCGACTGGCAACGCTACCTGCTGCAGCGCCGCTATTTTTCCCTTTCCAATGCGGGCGTCGCCTTTTTTGAGCACCTGGGCAGGCTTGCGCCCGAGCAGGCCGCAGTGCGCGAAGTCTACGGCCTGGCGCTGGGCCTGGGGTTCGCCGGCCGATACGGCTACGACCGCAACCAGAAGGCGCTGACCGACATCAAGCGTGCGACGCTCCTGGCCTTGCTCGAGGGCGAGGAGGCCTTGCCCGGCGACGGCAATATGCTGATGTTTCCCGATGGATACGGCGCCTTGCTGGATCAGCCCGGCGCCAGGACGGCAGGCGCCCGGCGGCCGTCGGTCTCGCGCTTTACCTGGGGCGTGCTGCTCGCGCCGCTGGCCATGCTGCTGGC
>DAIDKG010000458.1 GCA_027450125.1 Bordetella sp.
GCCTGCATGCCGGACTCGGCGCGTCCGCCCCTGCGGGCGCCGCGGGCATGACCTGCGGCGGCGACGCAGCACGGTATCATGGGCTGCATGCTGCGCAATACCGGCCCGCCCGGCCCGTAACGCGCTTGAACAGATTTCCAGGTCCGCATTCATGTCCGCAACCCCCTCTTTCCTCGACGGCCTGTCCGTCCAGCCAGCCGGCGCAGCGCCGACCTGCGCCGGACTGGAGGCCTTTCGCCTCATTTCGGCTTCAGGCGACGACGCCCTTGCCTTCCTGCACGGGCAACTCACCCAGGACGTCGCCGGCTTGCCCCTGGACCGCGCCAGCCTGGCCGGCTATTGCACGGCCAAGGGGCGGCTGCTGGCAACCCTGGTCATGTGGCGCGCGCCCGCCGAGCCGGCACAAACCGACGCCCGCTGGCACGCGCTGGTGCGCGCCGACCTGGCCGAGGCCCTGGTCAAGCGTTTGTCGATGTTCGTGCTGCGGGCCAAGGCCAGTCTGTCGCTGAACGCCACGATGCAGGCCTTCGGCGTCCAGGCCACGACCGACCAGGCCGCCGCTTTGCAGGCCGCCGCGGGCGGCGCCCTGCCCAGCCAGGATTGGCAGCGCGCAGAATTGCCCACCGGCACCTGGATTGCCGCACCCGGCTCGGGCGGCCTGCGCTGGTGGTGGATCGCCTCGCCGGCGCAGCGCCAGGCCAGCGGCGACCTCGCCCGGCTGCTGGCACGGGGTGACGAGCAGGCGTGGCGGGCCGCAGATCTCGCGGCCGGCCTGCCCTGGATCGCCGGCCCCACGCAGGACTTGTTCATTCCGCAGACCGTCAACCTGGAACTGGCGGGTGGCGTGAGCTTCACCAAGGGCTGCTATCCGGGCCAGGAAGTCGTTGCCCGTAGTCATTACCGCGGTACGGTCAAGCGGCGCATGGCATATGGCCGTCTGGAAGATGGAACTTTGACCGCACAGCCCGGCGCCGATATCTACGACGCCGGCGACGCCCACGAACCCAGCGGACGCGTGGTGGATGCGGCAGGAGCAGCACTGTTGTTCGAGACGACGCTGGCCTCCCTGCCAGAGGGTGATTTGCGCCTGGGCTCGGCGGACGGACCCAGGATCCAGGTGCTGCCCTTGCCTTATGCGTATTGAGAATCCACGCGGCGCCCGGGCGTGCCCGCGTTCATCAGGCCGGCACGCCGAATAGCGATCCGATGCCCGCAGTCAGGGCAATGGCCGCAGCGCCCAGGATCATGACGCGCAACACCGCTCGGCCAACTGGTGCGCCGCCGGCCCGGGCGGCGATCGCGCCCAATACTCCCAGGCAGATCACCGAGCCGGCCAGCACGGCCTGCACCAGATGCGCTTGCGGCGTCAGCAGGGCAATCGCCAGCGGAAGCACCGCGCCCGATGCGAACGACACCGCCGATGCCATCGCGGCCTGCACCGGTCGGGCCCGGTGGTCCACCGAGATGCCCAGTTCGTCGCGCGCATGCGCGTCCAGGGCATCATGGTGGGTGAGCGCCGTGGCGACCTGCAGTGCCAGCCCGGGGGCCAGTCCGCGCTCGATGTAGATGCCCGTCAGTTCGTCCAGTTCCTGCTGGGCGTTGCGCGAGAGCGAACCCAGTTCCATCTTGAGGTCCGCGGCCTCGGTGTCGGCCTGGCTGCGCACCGATACATATTCACCGGCCGCCATCGACAGGGCGCCCGCAACCAGGGCCGCCAGGCCCGCGACCCAGATGGTGGCATGGTCGGTATGGGCCGCGGCCACGCCGGCGATCAGGCTGGCGGTGGAAACGATGCCGTCGTTGGCGCCGAGCACGGCGGCTCGTAGCCAGCCGATGCGGTGTATTCGGTGATGTTCTCTTGCGGGCATGACGATGGTGCGCGCTGGCGCATTGGGCCGCGAGGCCGGAGAGACTGGCCGCAAGTGTAGAGCAGGAAAGCCGCATGCGGCCGCATGGCCGCGCCGATGGTAAACCGCAGTGAAAATGGTTTCTATCCGTTTTCGCTTGCGCCGGACATGGCGGGCAAAGGCGCGCGCCGACTCGCCACGTCCAGAATCCCGGCGACGCAAATCGCGCGTGAGCGGCCGCCTATTTGCCCAGATCGGCCAGCGGATGCTCCACGTCCGCCGGCCAGGGGGCGACGAAGAACGCCTGCGCCCACGCGGCGTCGGCTTCGCGCAGCGTCGCCGGACGCCAGCGGGGCTGTTTGTCCTTGTCGACGAGCAGCGCACGTATGCCTTCGGCCAGGTCGCCCATCGCGCAGCATTGCAGCGCCACGATGTATTCCATGCGGAACACATCTTCGAGCGAAAGCAGCCGGGTGTTCTGCTGCAGCGCATAGGACAGGCGCGCCGAACCGGGGGAGCCTGCCAGCATGGTCTTGGCGGCGCGGGACAGCCACGGGTCGTCATGGCGCTCGAGCGCCGCGATCTCGTCGTAGATATCGTCCAGGCGCGTCTCGCCGCAAAGGCCGTTGATCATGAACGCATGCTGGCGCAGGGGGCCGGGCATGTCGTCCGGCGGTGTCGCGCATGCAATGATCGCGCGGCGCAGCAGCCCCTCGTTGATGGAGCGCGCAGCCGGCCCGCCCTGGTTCGGGTTGCCTGCCCATGGCTGTTCCAGCAAGGCCTGGCAGAGTTCGTCCCAACGCGCCGGATCCAGCACGTGATCGGCCATGCCGGCATAGATGGCGTCCGAGGCATTCAGCTGGGCGCCGGTCAAGGCCAGGAAAAGACCCAGCCGGCCCGTCATGCGATTGAGCAGCCAGCTGGCGCCCACGTCAGGAAACAGGCCTATGCTGATCTCGGGCATGGCAACACGTGCGTCGTTGCTGATGACGCGGTGGCTGGCGCCCATCATCAGCCCCATGCCGCCGCCCATGACGATGCCGCGGCCCCAGCACAGCAGCGGCTTGGGATACGTATGGATGCGGTAGTCCAGGCGGTACTCGTGCTCGAAGAAGGCACGCGTGTAGCGGTTGCCCCAGGCCCCCTGGCCGGCATGCTCCTTGATGCTGCGATAGACGCCTTGCAAGTCGCCGCCGGCGCAGAAGGCTTTTTCCCCGGCTCCCTGAAGGATCACCATCGCCACCTGCGGATCGGCCGCCCACTCGATCAGGCGTTCCTGCAGGAGGTCCACCATCTCCAGCGACAGACTGTTGAGCGTCTGCGGCCGATTGAGCGTGGCCACGCCCAGCTTCATGCCGTTGTTGCTGAACCGTTCCTCGAAAAGGACCGGCGCGGCCTGGGGTGTCGTCGTGCTGCTCATCGAATATCGGCTCCTTTCTCCAGCAATTGTCGGGCAACGATGACGCGCATGATCTCGTTTGTGCCCTCGAGAATCTGATGCACGCGAGTATCGCGCACCAGACGCTCGAGCGGGTAATCTTTCAAGTAACCGTAGCCGCCGTGTATCTGTTGCGCATCAAGGCAGATCTGGAATCCGGCATCGGTGGCAAAGCGCTTGGCCATGGCGCAATACGCGGTGGCCTGAGCGTCGCCCGTGTCGAGCTTGCAGGCGGCCAGGCGCACCATCTGCCGAGCGGCGACCAGATTCGTGGCCATGTCGGCCAGCTTGAATTGCAAGGCCTGGAATTCGGCGAGCTTTTGGCCGAACTGGCTACGCTCGTCCATATAGCGGCGCGCGGCATCCAGCGCGCCCTGGGCTGCGCCGACCGAACAGGTCGCGATATTGATGCGCCCGCCGTCCAGCCCCTTCATGGCGATACGGAAACCCTCGCCTTCCTGGCCCAGCAGATTGGCGGCGGGCACGCGCACGCGTTCGAACACGATGGGGCGGGTGGACTGGCTGTTCCAGCCCATTTTGTTTTCCTTGCGGCCATAGCTGATGCCGGCGCTGTCGGCCGGCACGGCGAAAGCGCTGATGCCGCCCGGACCCGGCCCGCCGGTACGGGCCATGACCACGAGAAGATCGGTATCGCCGGCGCCGGAAATGAAGGCCTTGGCGCCGGAGATGAGATAGCCTTGCGCGTCGCGCTCGGCGCGGGTG
>DAIDKG010000459.1 GCA_027450125.1 Bordetella sp.
GATGTGCAACCGGAACAAGAAAAGCATAGGCATAGACCTGCACTCGCAAGAGGGCGCCGCGATGGCGCGGCGCCTGGCCGCGACGGCGGACGTCGTGGTCGAGAACTTCAAGCCGGGCACCATGGCCAAGTACGGCCTGGACTACGATTCGCTTGCGCAGGCCAATCCGCGCCTCATCTACGCCGGCCACAAGGGTTTTCTTCCCGGACCGTACGAGCACCGGACCGCGCTGGACGAAGTGGTGCAGATGATGGGCGGCCTGGCGTACATGACCGGGCGTCCGGGCGATCCGCTGCGGGCGGGCGCCAGCGTCAACGACATCATGGGCGGTATGTTCGGCGCCATCGGCGTGCTGGGCGCGCTGATCCAGCGCGGCATCACGGGGCGGGGCATGCAGGTGCAGTCCGCGCTTTACGAGAACAATGTGTTCCTGATGGGACAGCACATGCTGCAGTTCGCGTTGACGGGCAAGCATCCGGCGCCCATGCCCGCGCGCGACAATCCCTGGGCGGTGTACGACGTGTTCACGGTCAAGGACGGCGAGCAGATTTTCCTGGCGGCCGTCAGCGACCCCCAGTGGCAGGCTTTTTGCGACGCCCTGGGCCTGGCCGATCTGAAGGCCGACCCGGATCTGGGCACGAACAACCAGCGCGCCGCGCAGCGCTCGCG
This sequence comes from Bordetella sp., assembly GCA_027450125.1. Taxonomy (GTDB): domain Bacteria; phylum Pseudomonadota; class Gammaproteobacteria; order Burkholderiales; family Burkholderiaceae_B; genus Bordetella. The sequence goes on from DAIDKG010000459.1 coordinate 670, forward strand.
CATCATTCCGGCCATCGGCGCGCGCATTGCCGATCGCAGCGTGGCGCAATTGGCCCAGGCGATGGAGCGCGCCGGACTGCCTTACGCGCCGATCCGCAAACCGGCGGACTTGTACGACGATCCGCATCTGCTGGCTACCGGCGCGCTGGCGGACGTGCGCCTGTCCGACGGGCCGAAGGCGGGCGATACGGTCAAGGCGCCCTTGCTGCCTTTCACGCTCAACGGCAGCCGGCTCGCGGTCCGCATGGACCCGCCGAAAGCGGGGGAGCACACGCTCGAGCTCCTGAGGGAGCTGGGGTGTACGCAGGAACAGGCGCAGGAGCTGCTGCGCAAAGGCGTCGTGGGTTGAGGTGCGGGCCGCGGCGCGCAGGAGCGAAAATCAGGCCAGCATGTCCCAGGCCGAGCGTGCGATCAGCAGCAGGGCCATCAGCGCAAGGATGACGATGCAGACCCGGCGGTAGTGCGAATCGCCGTGGCGCAGGAAGAGGCGCCGTCCCAGGACGATGCCGACGGCCTGCAGGGGATAGGCGATCAGCACGAACAGCAGCGTGTGCAGCGACACCTTGCCCATGGCGGCCAGCGTCAGCAGCGACACCGCGCTCTGCAACGCGAAAACGATGGTCATGGTGGCCCGGGCGTTCAGCGGCGAGAAGGGCCCCCCCAGAAAATAGGCCACCAGGGGTGGGCCGCCGATGGCGGCAAAGCCGTTGCCCAGGCCGGAACAAACCCCGGTGGACAGCGTGAGGCCGAGCCGGGGTTGTCGATGGTAGCGCCAGCCCGAGGCCAGGACCACCACCGCCGCCAGCACGATGCAACCCATGATGAGGCGGCTGACGGACGGATTGGCCACGACCAGCAGCCGGGCGCCTGCCAGGGCCGCCAGGCCGCTGGCCGCCCCCAGGATGAGGGCTTGCCGCCACAGGATGTGCGGCCGGTCCTCGCCTGCGGTCTGCAGGCTGGAGAGCACCTGGATGCTCGTCATGATGGGGGCCGCCAGCGCGGGCGGAAACACCATGGACAGCGCCGGCATGCCCAGCATGGCCGCGCCGAAACCGCTGAAGCCGCGCATCATGCCGGCGGCCAGCATGGCCAGGCCGGCGAAGGCCAGTGCCCAGGGATGGGCCGTCAGCGTGGCCGTGGAGGATGCATTCAAAGAGCGATGGCCTTGTGCTTGCCGTGAAGAGCGCTGCGTGCCGGCCGCTCAGGCCTGGTCGCGATCGATGGCGAACGGTGCCCAGGACTGGCGCGTGGGCATGATCTCGAGCCGGTTGATGTTGATGTGGTCAGGCAGCGTGGCGACGTAGAAGATCTGCTCGGCGATATCTTCGGCCGAGAGCGGCGTGGTGCCGCGGTAGAGCTTGTCGGAGGCGGCCTGGTCGCCTTTGGTGCGAACCAGCGTGAACTCGGTTTCGGCCATGCCCGGCGCAATGTCGGTCACCCGCACGCCGGTGCCTGGCAGATCGCAGCGCAGGTTGTACGAGAACTGCTGCACGAAGGCCTTGGAAGCGCCATAGACGTGGCCGCCGGGATAAGGCCACTGGCCTGCGACCGAACCCAGGTTGATGATGCTGGCGCCGGCGCCGGTTTCGAGCAGCAGGGGCAGCACCGCGTGGGTGACGTTGACCAGGCCGGTGATGTTGGTGTCGATCATGGTGTGCCAGTCCTGCAGTTCGACTTTCTGCGCTGGCACGGGCGCCAGGGCCAGGCCGGCGTTGTTGACCAGCGAGCGTATCGGGCGGAAATCCGCGGGCAGGGCGTCGACCATGGCCTGCACGGCCGCAGCGTCGCGCACGTCCAGGGTGGCGATGTGCACGGGCACCTTGCCCGACAGTTCTTTCTCCAGTTCTTCCAGGCGGTCGGCGCGGCGGCCCGACAGCACCAGCGACCAGCCGCCGGCGGCGAAGCGGCGCGCGGCTGCGCGGCCGAAACCGGACGTGGCGCCGGTGATGAAGGCTACTTTTTTCATGGCGATGCTTGGCCTCGGTAAAGGGGGAAAAGGGCTGCGCAAAGCTTACAGGAACAGCTTGTACGCAGGGTTGTCGGTCTCGTTCCAGTGCGGGTAGCCGAGTTCGGTGACGAAATTGCGGAACTGCTTTTTCTCGCCGGCCGGCACCTGGATGCCGATCACGATCTGGCCGTAGTCGGCGCCCTGGTTGCGGTAGTGGAACAGGCTGATGTTCCAGTCCGGATTCATGGCGTTCAGAAAGCGCATCAAGGCGCCGGGCCGCTCGGGAAACTCGAAGCGGTAGAGCACCTCGTTGGCTGCTTGCCGAGAACGGCCGCCCACCATGTGCCGCAGGTGGGTCTTGGCGAATTCGTCGTGGGTCAGGTCCAGCGTGTCGAAGCCGTTCTTGCGGAAATGCGCGGCGATCTTGCCGGGCTCGGCCGGCGCGGACACCTGCAGGCCGACGAACACGTGGGCGCGGTCGCCGCCGTCGGCCATGCGGTAGTTGAACTCGGTGACGCTGCGCTCGCCCACCAGCTCGCAGAAGCGGCGAAAGCTGCCGCGCTGCTCGGGCATGGTGACGGCGAAGACGGCTTCGCGCATCTCGCCCACTTCGGCGCGGTCGGACACGAAGCGCAGGCGGTCGAAATTCATGTTGGCGCCGCAGGCGATGGCCACCAGCGTCTTGCCGCGCAGCTTGTGCTGGGCGGCATATTGCTTGGCGGCGGCCACGGCCATGGCACCCGACGGTTCGAGCACGCTGCGCGTGTCCTGGAAAACGTCCTTGATGGCGGCGCAGATCGCGTCGGTGTCGACCACGACGAAATCGTCCACGTACTGGCGCGCCAGGCGGAAGGTTTCCTCGCCGACCAGCTTGACGGCGGTGCCGTCGGCGAACAGTCCCACGTCGGCCAGTTGCACGCGGCGCCCGGCGCGCACGCTGCGCAGCATGGCGTCCGAATCCTCGGTTTGCACGCCGATGATCTTGATGTCGGGGCGCAGCTGCTTTACGTAGGCCGCCACGCCGCCGATCAGGCCGCCGCCGCCGACTGCCACGAATATGGCCTCGATCTGGTCCGGGTGCTGGCGCAGGATTTCCATGCCGACGGTGCCCTGGCCCGCGATCACATCGGGATCGTCGAACGGATGGACGAACGTGAGCTTTTCTTTTTTCTCGAGCTTTTTGGCGTGCTCGTAGGCATCGCTGAAACTTTCCCCGGCCAATACCACCTCGCCGCCCAGGCGGCGCACCGCGTCGACCTTGACCTGCGGCGCGGTGGTGGGCATGACGATGACGGCGCGGCAGCCCAGCCGGCTGGCCGACAGCGCCACGCCCTGCGCATGATTGCCGGCCGAGGCGGCGATCACCCCGCGCGCGCGCGCCGCGGGCGCCATGTTCGCCATCTTGTTGTAGGCCCCGCGCAGCTTGAAGCTGAACACCGGCTGAGTGTCCTCGCGCTTGAGCAGCAGCGTGTTCGAAATTCGCCGCGACAGCAGGGGGGCGGATTCGAGCGGCGACTCGATGGCGACGTCGTAGACCTTGGAGGTCAGGATGCGTTTGAGATAGTCGGTGGACATGACAGCGGGCGTGGGGAAGGAATGCCGGGTCGCCGCGGCCTGCACCGAGGACGCGGCGGGTCAACGAGCGTACCACATGGCCCGCGCCGGCCCGCGCGGCGCGGCAGGCGCGGCCGCCTGCGCCTTGCGCCGGCAAGCGCCGGGGTGGGGCCAGCCTTGCAGGCCTCTTAAAGCACCGTCCTGGGGTTATTACCGAGCCGCCGTGCGGCGATGTTCTAGAATGGGTTTTTAAGGGCTACTTCCTCGTCCATGAACGCCCCACTCGCCAGCCAAATCCTCGCATCGGTGATCCCGCCCGCCCCAGGCGCTCGCCTGCGCGAAATCCCGTATAACTACACCTCGTTTTCAGATCGCGAAATCGTCTCGCTGCTGCTCGGGGAAGACGCATG
>DAIDKG010000460.1 GCA_027450125.1 Bordetella sp.
GATCTGTACTTTCGCATCGCCGAGTACACGATGTCTCTTCCAGCACTGCGCGATCGCGCAGACCGGACCCGTATCGTGCAGGCCTTGTGGGGGAACGACGGGCCGGATCTTGCGCAGGAAGTCCTGCAGGCACTTTCCGCCTACGACTGGCCGGGCAATTTCCGGCAGCTGGCCGCCACGCTGCGCACCTTGCGGGTCCTGGCCCAGACCGAAAGCCAGGTGCGGCTGGACATGTTGCCTGCCGGCATGGTTGCGCAGGCGCCTGCGCCTGCAGATCTCAAGGTGCTGACCGACACCGCCGTGCGCGAGGCGCTGGCCGCGTGCGGCGGCAGCATGAGCGCCGCGGCGCGGCGCCTGGGCGTGCATCGCAGCACGCTTTATCGCTGGACCAGGCCGGCGCGCGCCAAATGACGCTTCGCGGCGTTGCGCCAGGACCGAAGCCGGCCGAGCCTCAAGCCGTGCCCATGATGCGCGCCAGTTCCACGCCCGGCTCGGGCGCGCGCATGAAGGCCTCGCCCACCAGGAAGGCGTTCACGCCGTTTTCGCGCATGAGCTTGACGTCCTCCGGCGCGAGAATGCCGCTTTCGGTCACCACGCGCTTGCCGGCGGGTACGCGCGGCAGCAGGTCCAGCGTGTTCGAGAGCTTGGTCTCGAACGTGCGCAGGTTGCGGTTGTTGATGCCCAGCAGCGGCGTCTTCATGCCCAGCGCCATGTCCAGTTCGTCGGGGCCGTGCACCTCGACCAGCACGTCCATGCCCAGGCCCATGGCCACGTCTTCGAAGTCGCGCAACTGCGCCGCATCGAGCGCGGCCACGATGAAGAGCACGCAGTCGGCGCCCATGGCGCGGGCCGAGATGATCTGGTAGGGATCGATGATGAAATCCTTGCGCAACACCGGCAGCGGGCAGGCCGCGCGGGCCATGCGCAGGTTGTCGTGCGACCCCTGGAAGAACTGCACGTCGGTCAGCACCGACAGGCAGGCTGCGCCGTGCGCGGCGTAGGACGCCGCGATCTCGGCCGGGTTGAAATTTTCGCGCAGGATGCCCTTGGAGGGCGAGGCCTTCTTGATCTCGGCGATCACGCCGGGCTGGCCGCGCGCGATCTTGTTCTCGATGGCCTGCGCGAAACCGCGCACGTCCTGCCGGGCCAGCGCTTCGCGCAGCAATTCGGACTCGCTGCGCATCTGGCGCGCCGTAGCTACTTCTTCGGCCTTGATCGTCAGGATCTTTGCGAGGATGTCGTTCATTTTTTAAAGGTCTGGGTATAGGCGCAGAATTTTTCGAGCGAAGCCCGCGCCGCGCCGTTGGCGATGAGTTCGAAGGCCAGCTTCAGGGCTTCGGGAATGCCGCTTGCCTTGTTGCCCGCGTAGATGGCCAGGCCGGCGTTGAACGCGACGATATCGCGCGCCGGGCCTTCGACATTATTCAGCGCTTCCATGACAAGTTGACGAGATTCTTCGCGATTGGACACCTTGATGCCGCGGTTGGACATCATGGATAGTCCGTAGTCCTCGGGGTGGATCTCGTACTCGAGCACTGCGCCGTCCTTGAGTTCGCCCACCAGGGTGGCGGCGCCCAGCGAGGCTTCGTCCATGCCGTCCTTGCCGTGCACGATCAGCACATGCCTGGAGCCCAGCCGCTGCAGGACCCTGACCTGGATGCCGACCAGATCGGGGTGGAACACGCCCATGAGCTGGTTGGCCGCGCCGGCCGGATTGGTCAGGGGGCCGAGTATGTTGAATATGGTGCGCACGCCCAGTTCCTTGCGCACGGCGGCCACGTTCTTCATGGCGCCGTGATGGGCGGGCGCGAACATGAAGCCGATGCCGGTCGCCTGCAGGCATTCGGCCACCTGTTCGGGGCTGAGCTCCATATTGGCGCCCAGGGCCTCGAGCACGTCGGCGCTGCCGGACGAGGACGAGGCGCTGCGGTTGCCGTGCTTGGCGATGGGCACGCCCGCGGCGGCGGCCACGAACATGGCGGCGGTCGAGATGTTGAAGGTATGGCTGCCGTCGCCGCCGGTGCCGCACATGTCGAGCAGGTCCTGCGGATTGGGCGTCTGCACCTTGGTGGCGAATTCGCGCATCACCTGCGCGGCGGCGGTGATCTCGCCGATGGTCTCCTTCTTGACGCGCAGGCCCATGAGCAGCGCGCTGGCCAGCTGCGGCGACATCTCGCCGCGCATGAGCATGCGCATCAGCTGGAGCATTTCGTCGTGGAAGATCTCGCGATGCTCGATGCAGCGGGTCAGGGCTTCGCTGGGGGTGATCAGGGTCATGATGCTTGGCTCCATGTCTTTTTGTGCTTGCACCGGATCAGGCGCGATATTGTAGGAAATTGCGCAGCATGGCGTGGCCGTGCTCGCTCAGGATGGATTCAGGGTGGTATTGCACGCCGAAGACGGGCAGCGTTTTGTGGCGCACGCCCATGATGTCGCCGTCGTCGGCCGTCGCCGTCACCTCCAGGCAGCCGGGCAGGCTGTCGGGCTCGATGGTGAGCGAGTTGTAGCGGATGGCGGTGTAGGGCGAGGGCAGCCCCTGGAACAGGTCGGTGCCCTGGTGCGTGATCCTGACCGTCTTGCCGTGCATCACGGTCCTGGCCCGCACGATCCTGCCGCCATAGGCCGCGCCGATGGCCTGGTGGCCAAGGCATACGCCCAGGATGGGTATGCGTCCGGCAAAGCGCTGGATGGCACCCACCGATATGCCGGCCTCGGCCGGCGAGCACGGGCCGGGCGAAACGCACAGGTGGTCCGGCGCCATCGCCTCGATCTCGTCCAGCGTGATCTGGTCGTTGCGCGCGACCCGCACCTCGCAGCCCAGCTCACCGAAATACTGAACGATGTTGTAAGTGAAGGAATCGTAATTGTCGATCATGAGCAACATGCAAGCGCTCCTGGGGTATAAGGTTTTTCGTAGACTATGTCGTTAAACAAGGACACCCATGCGGCGCATGGCGTCCGAAGCGAACTCTGGAGGATGCCCATGGTCGAATCCGGCACTCAAACATTGCACCCGGCCCGTCAGATGCCCAGCGAAGCCGAGCGCCTGGCCGCGCTGGCCGACCTGCATGTGGCCGAGGCAGGCCCGGAGGCCACATTCGACCGCATCGCCCGCATCGGGTGCACTGCCCTGCGCTTTCCCTCGGTGAATATCACGCTCATCGCGCAAGACCTGCAGATATCCAAGACCAGCGATTCGTCGGCGGGCAACACCATGCCCCGCAACCAGTCCATCTGCAATTTCACCATCCAGGACTACGAGCCGCTCATCATTCCCGATACCTTGCTCGATGCGCGCGTGCGCGACTTGCCTGCCGTGACGGGCAAGCTCGGCATACGATCGTATTGGGGCATGCCTCTGACCACGCGCCGCGGCCACAACCTGGGCGCTTTCTGCGCGCTCGATACCGTGCCCAGGCGTCCGGTTCAGGCCGACCTGGAGGTGCTGCGCGATCTGGCCCGGCTCACTGTGGAATGCATGGAGCTGCGCGCCCAGGCCATGGTGGACGTGCTCACCGGCGCCGCATCGCGCCGCGCGCTGTACGAGGAAGGCAGCCGCCTGTTCAACGCGCTGGGCCGGGACGAAAGGCTGGGCTGCATCCTGCTGGACATCGACCATTTCAAGCTCGTCAACGACAGGCTGGGCCATGCCAAAGGCGACGACGTGCTGCGCGACATGGCCGTGCTGATACACGGCGCCCTTCGCGCCGACACGCCCTTCGGCCGCGTCGGCGGAGAAGAATTCGTCATTCTGCTTCCCGGGGAAGGACTGGCGGGAGCCTATGCCGTGGCTGAACGCTTGCGCCGCCTGCTGGAAACGACGCGCGTCGGCGGCCTGCAGGTCACAGCCAGCTTCGGCGTGGCCGAACGCCTGCCCGGCGACAGCTCGCTGAGCGAGGTGCTGGCACGCGCCGACGCGCAAGCCTACGAGGCCAAGCGTGCCGGACGCAACTGCACGCGTCCTGTCGCGGCGCCGTCCGAGGACTGAACAGGTTTTCATCTCTGCTCCGCGTCCCGGACCTAGATGGGCGCGTCCAGGCCGTGCTGCACCTGTTCGGCCGCGCGCAGCACGGCGCGGGCCTTGGCCTCGGTCTCGGCCCATTCGGCTTCGGGGCTGGAGTCGGCTACCACGCCGGCCGCTGCCTGCACATAGAGCGTGCCGTTCTTGACCACGCCGGTGCGGATGGCGATCGCCAGGTCCATTTCGCCGCCGTAGCTCAGGTAGCCGGCCGCGCCGCCATACAGGCCGCGGCGCACGGGTTCGAGTTCGTCGATCAGCTCCATGGCACGCACCTTGGGGGCGCCGGTCAGCGTGCCTGCAGGAAACGAGGCACGCAGCACGTCCATATTGCTCATGCCGGGCTTGAGCGTGCCGGCCACGTTGGACACCAGATGCATCACGTGCGAATAACGCTCGATGGACATGGTGTCGGTCACCTTGACGGTGCCCGGTGCGCTCACGCGGCCCACGTCGTTGCGCGCCAGGTCGATCAGCATCACGTGCTCGGCACGTTCCTTCGGGTCGTTCACCAGTTCCACCTCGGCGGCCTTGTCCAGCTCGGGCGTGGCGCCGCGCGGGCGGGTGCCCGCCAGCGGGCGGATCGTGACCTTCTCGCCTTCGGTCGTGGCTTCTTGGCGCACGAGGATTTCCGGCGACGAGCCGACGACCTGGAAATCGCCGAAGATGTAGAAATACATGTACGGCGACGGGTTGAGCGAGCGCAGCGCGCGGTACAGCGACAGCGGCGATTCCGTGTAGCGCTTGCGCAGGCGCTGGCCCACTTGCACCTGCATGAAGTCGCCGGCGGCGATG
>DAIDKG010000461.1 GCA_027450125.1 Bordetella sp.
GTCGCCCTGCCGCCGCAGCATCGCCTGGCCGGCGGCTCAGGCCCCCTGTCCGCGCGCGACCTGGCCGGCGACGGCTTTGTCATGTACCCCCAGGAAAGCGGCACGGGCGTCTACGACCAGATCATGTCGCTGTGCCGCCACGCGGGCTTTGCGCCGCGCGTCACGCAGGAAGCGCGCGCGGTGTCGACCATCGTGGGCCTGGTGGCCGCCGGCCTGGGGGTGGCGCTGGTGCCGCAGGCCTTGCGCAGCATCGACGTCAACGGGGTGGCGTATCGGCCCCTGCGCGAGAAGCAAGCCAAGTCGGCGATGTGGCTGGTGTTTCGCGCGGGCGAGGCCTCCGCGCAGGAACGGGGGTTTCGCGAACTGGCCGAGGCCGCCGTCAGCCTGCAGGCCGGCGCTCGGGCGCCAGCGCCGGATCCAGCGAAACCCGTTCGTCGAAAACGAAGCACCGCCCCGTAAACCCCGCGCCGCCGGTCTCCTCGAAGTACTTCAGGATGCCGCCTTCGAGCTGGTAGACGTGCGGCACGCCCGCCTCGGCCATGTAGATGGCCGCCTTCTCGCAGCGGATGCCGCCGGTGCAAAAACTCCCCACCGTCTTGCCCTGCAGCTCGTGCAGGTGCTCGCGCACCGCCGCGGGAAACTGCGTGAAGCGCGCAATGCGCCAGTCGACCGCACCCTCGAAGGTGCCCACGTCCACCTCGAAGGCATTGCGCGTATCCAGCAGCAACAGCTCGCGGCCCGCGTCGTCGCGGCCCTGCGCCAGCCAGCGCGCCAGCGTCGGGCCGTCCACGCCGGGCGCGCGGCCCGCCTCGGGGCGTATCGCCGGATGATCCATGCGGATGATCTCGCGCTTGATCTTGACCAGCATCTTGCCGAAAGGCACCGTGTCCGATACGCTGGACTTGACCTGCAGATCGGCAAAGCGCACATCGCCGCGCAGCCATTGCAGAAAATCCTCGATCGCCTGGCCCGATCCGGCCAGGAACAGATTGACGCCCTCGGGGGCCAGCAGCACCGTACCCTTCAGGCCCAGCGCGAGCGCCCGCTCGCGCATCGCCTCGCGCAAGGCGGGCAGTTCATCGAGCGTGACGAATTTGTAGGCCGCGATATTGACCGTGCGGCCGCCGGAAGCAGGGGAAATGGCAGGACTCATGCCCCGATTTTAATCGGGGCGGACATCGCGCCGAAGCGTCAGGGCTTGCGCTCGCGGATCAGCGTGGACTTGCCGAACAGGCTTTCCACCAGCTCCACGGCCACCTCGGCCGTGCGGTTGCGCACATCCAGGGCCGGATTGAGTTCGACGATGTCCAGCGAACGCACCAGGCCGGTGTCGGCAATCATTTCCATGCAAAGCTGGGCCTCGCGGTAGGTCGGCCCGCCCGGCACGGTGGTGCCCACGCCCGGCGCGATCTCCGGATCGAGAAAGTCCACGTCGAAGCTCACGTGCAGATGGGTGTCGTCGTCCAGACCGGCCAGGGCTGCATCCATGACCGCACGCATCCCGGCTTCGTCCAGGTGGCGCATGTCGTAGACCTCCAGCCGCGTGGCGCGCACCCGCTGGCGCTCGCCGTCGTCGACGCTGCGTATGCCGATCTGCCGCACCCAGGACGATTCGATGGCCGGGACGCGGCCGCTCATGCAGATCAGCTCGGCCGGCCCGTCGCCGCACAGGCAGGCCATGGGCATGCCGTGGATATTGCCGGTCGGCGTGATCGCGCTGGTGTTGAAATCGGCGTGCGCGTCGAGCCACAGCACGCGCAGCTTGCGGCCGGCCTCGGCGCAATAGCGGGCCACCGCGCTGATCGACCCGATGCCCAGGCTATGGTCGCCGCCCAGCAGCACCGGCAGTTCGCCGGCCTGCAGGACCTCGTACACGGCATCGTGCGTCAACTGGTTCCAGGCCACCACCTCCTGCAGATGCCGATAGCCGTCCTCGGGCGGCAGCCAGGGATTTCCCGGACCGTGCAGATTGCCCACGTCCCGCACCGCCAGGCCGCGGCGCGCGAGCATCTCGGCGATGCCCGCCACCCTGAGGGCCTCGGGCCCCATGGAAGAACCCCGGGAACCCGCCCCGACGTCGGTGGGCGCGCCGATCAGGACGGCGGTCAATTCGGATGGAGAAATGCTCACTGGTCAACCCTGTGTATTGATTCGCAACAATAGGTGTACTATCACAAACCCCGGCAGCCTGGTCAACCCGCCACGAAGTTGCCTCCGTGCCTTCGGCCGGAATACCTAATCCGAGACAAACCCATTCAAGGATCCGCCCCCATGAAATTCGTGTTCAAGCTCGCGCCTGTCGCTGCTGCGCTCATCGCCGTCTCCGCCCACGCCGCCGACATCAAGATCGGCGTGACCGAAGCCCTCACGGGCGGCGCCGCCCAGTACGGCAACAACATCCGCAACGGCTTCGTGCTGGCTGCCGACCAGATCAACGCCGCTGGCGGCATCAACGGCAACAAGATCAAGCTGATCGTCGAAGACGAACAGACCAAGAAAGAAGAAGCCATCAACGCTTTCAAGAAGCTGATCTTCCAGGACAAGGTCCTGATGGTCTTCGGCCCCACGCTCTCGAACAGCGCCCTGTCGGCCCAGCCGCTGGCCCAGGCCGCCAAGGTCGTGGCGTTCGGCACCTCGAACACGGTGGATGGCATCACCGATCCGGGCGACTACATCTTCCGCGACTCGGTCACCGAATCGGCGGTCATCCCCGTCACGGTCAAGACGGCCAAGGCCAAGCTCGGCCTGAAGAAGGTCGCCGTGATGTACGCCAACAACGACGCGTTCTCCAAGGGCGGCTACGAGATCTTCAAGAAGGCCCTGGCCGACGATCACATCGCCACCACCGACACCGAGACCTTCTCGACCGGCGACGTGGACTTCAAGGCGCAGCTGACCAAGATCAAGAGCACCAACCCCGACGCCATCGTGCTGTCGGCGCTGATCGCCGAAGGCGGCCCCATCGTCGCGCAGGCCCGCCAGCTGGGCATCAACGTGCCGTTCATCGGCGGCAACGGCATGAACTCGCCCAAGCTCTTTTCCCTGGCCCCGGGCGCCGCGTCGGACAACCTGTGGGTGGGCAGCCCGTGGTCGCTGAGCAACGACTCGCCGGAGAACACCAAGTTCATCGCCGCCTACAAGGCCAAGTTCAACGCCAACCCCGACCAGTTCTCCGCGCAGGCCTATGACGGCATGTACATCGCCGCCGCCGCCATGAAGAAAATGCATTTCACGGGCAACCTCGCCAAGGACCGCGCCGACTTCCGCAACGCCCTGGCCACCGTGCAGTGGACGGGCGCCACCGGTCCCTTCAAGTTCGTCCAGGCCAAGAACAGCAAGACGGGCAAGCCGGCCGGCTACGACGCCGACCAGACCCCGATCATCAGCGTCACCAAGGGCGGCCAGTACACCATCGTGAAGTAAACGCGGCGCCAGCCAAGCCGCATAAGGGCGACCCCGTGTCGCCCTTATGCGTTTATGTCTTCGGGATCGACCGTCATGCTTGAACAACAATTCGTCAACGCCTTGTCCCTGGGCTGCGTGTATGCGCTGTTCGCGCTGGGCTTCACGCTGGTCTTCGGCGTGCTGGGCGTCATCAACCTGGGGCACGGCGCGATCTTCATGGTGGGCGCCTATGCCGCCCTCGCGCTCATCACGCACCTGCATCTGCCGCTGTGGCTGGCCATCGTCGCGGCCATGATCGTCTCGGGCCTGTTCGGCGCCGTCATCGACGTGCTCGTACTCAAGCCGCTGCGCAAGCGCAATGCCCCCCACCTCATTCCCATGATCGCCACCATCGGCATCGCGATCATCCTGAGCAACACCATCCAGGCCGTGTTCGGGGCCGACAACCGGCGCTTTCCGGTCAGCACCATACCGCAGCACGACCTGGTGATCGCGGGTGTGCACATCGCCGCGATCGACATCGGCATCGTCGTACTGTCCTTCGTGCTCATGGCCGTGCTGATGTACATCATGCGGCGCACGCAGTTCGGCCGCGCGCTGCGCGCCATCGCCGAGTCGCCCAAAGCCGCCTGGCTGCTGGGCATCAACGTCGAGCAGACCTTCCTCGTCACGTCCACAGCCGCGTCCGCGCTGGGCGGGCTGGCGGGCGTGATGATCGGCCTGTCCTCCAACGCCGTCTTCCCGCTCATGGGCGGGACCATGCTGCAAAAGGGCATCGCCGTGATCATCCTGGGCGGCATGGGCGACATCCTGGGCGCCATGCTGGCGGGGCTGTTCCTGGGCTTTACCGAAGTGCTGTCGGTGGCGTACATCGGCTCGACCATGCGCGACGCCGTGGCCTTCGGCATGCTGTTCCTCATCCTGCTGATCCGCCCCCAAGGCCTGTTCGGCAAAGTGGTCCAACGCAAGGCATGAGAATGGCCCCCCCTACTCACACTTCGTGTTCGCGGCCCCCCAGGGGGCACATGTCGCTCGCCTTAGGGCGGCCTGGCGGCTCGCTCGGGTAACAACTATGGACCTTCAAAATTTCTGGGATGTCTACAGCAATCTGGTGCTCACGCTGGGCACCAACATCCTGCTGGCATTCTCCATCTGGCTCACGCTGGACTGCGGCATGCTGGCCGTGGCCAACGCGGCCTTCCTGGGCATAGGCGCCTATACGTCGTCGCTGCTCACCATGAACGCCGGCACGCCGTTCTATGTGTCGCTGGCCGGCGGCATGGCTCTGCCCGCCGCCATCGCCGTCATCATCGG
>DAIDKG010000462.1 GCA_027450125.1 Bordetella sp.
GACCCATTCGCCGATTTCGACGATCAGCCGGGTTTCCTCGGCCAGCGGAACGAATTGCGCCGGCCCGACCAGGCCGCGCACCGGATGATGCCAGCGCAGCAGCGCTTCGACGCCGCACAGCCTGTGCGAGGCCAGCTCATAGACCGGCTGGTAGGACAGCTCGAACTGCCGCTCCTGGATGGCCCTGCGCAGGTCGGCTTCCATGCTCAGGCGGCTGCGCAGCCGCTCGTCCATCTCGGCGGTAAAGACGCAGCTTACGCCCCGGCCCTGCGCCTTGGCCTGATAGAGCGCGAGGTCGGCCTGCTTGAGCAGCAGATCAGCATCCACGTCCGGGCTCGATGCCACGGCGATGCCGATGCTGGTCGAAATGGAGATCGTGCGCTCCTGGACGAAATAAGGCTGGCCCAGCGCGTCGATGATGCGGGCGGCCAGCGCCTGAGCCTGTTCCGGCTGCCGACGATCGAGGCAGAGTATCGCGAACTCGTCCCCGCCGAGGCGGGCGACGCATTCCTTGTCCTGCACGCAATCGAGCAGGCGCTCGGCGACCGACAGCAGCAGCAGGTCCCCGACCGGGTGCCCCAGCGTGTCGTTGACGTCCTTGAAGCGGTCCAGGTCGAGAAACAGCAGGGCGACCGGGCCGCCACCGTCGTCCGTGCGCGGCAGCGATTGCGCGATCTGGCCGCGAAAGGCCAGGCGATTCTGCAGGCCGGTCAGATCATCGTGGTGAGCCAGGTAGCGGATGCGGCTTTCCTGCTCCAGCAGGGCCGCATTCTGGCGCTTCGCTTCATCGGCAGCCTCGTTCGCGCGCTCGTTGGCGTCCGCCAGGTCGGCCAGCGCCGCCTTGAGCGCGGTGATGTCGGTACGAATGCCGACGATGCCGCCGTCGGCCGTGCGGCGCTCCGTGATGAGCAGCCACCGGCCGTCGGGCAGCAGGCGCTCGATGATGCCGCTGCCCTGCCGGTGCCAGGTGACGATATCCCTGGTGAACTCGTCGATGCTCCCGGTGGCCTGCGGGTATTGCCCCAGCTCGGCACCGCCGCGGATGATGTCCTCGAAACGCGCGCCGACGGTCATGAAGCGCGCGCTCAAGGCGTAGAGATCGCGGTAACGCTGATTGCAGGTAACCAGGCGATCCTCCTTGTCCCACATGACAAAGCCGTCGGACATGGCCTCGATCGCGTTCTCCAGGATGACCGCGGCCCGCCTGCGCTCGGCGTCCGCGCGCTCGCGCTGGCGGATGACCAGGAACATCGCCGCCGAGAAAGCCATCATGAGCAGGACGGCGAGCGCGGTTCCCAGGATCGTCCTGTCGCGGTCCTTGCGCCAGTCCGCAAGAACCGTCGCGTCGCTCGCGGACAGAACGACCCGGATATTGCCGTAAAGCGAGGTCCGGACCACATTCAGCAGGGTCGCGCCGCCCGGCGCGTCGTGCGTGAAGGCCGCGCCGTTTTCCAGCTTGGCGGGCGGCCCGAAGGCCATGGGCTTGCCGATTCGCATCTCGTCGTAGGGCCATGTGGCGACGATGCGCCCGTCGGCGCGCTCCAGGAAGATCTGCGTGCCGGGGCCGACGCCCGTCTGCGCCAGCAGGTTCATCAGCGAGGACAGGGGTATCTCGGCCACCGGAACGATGCCGTTCCAACCCGGGACGCTGCGCGCGACATAGAGCGACCAATCGCCGGTGACGGCATTGCGCAACGGGCCGATCACGTGCGTGGGCGTGCGCCCGGCCGTCGCGACTTGCGGTGGCAGCGCGTGGCGTGCGCCGTTGGGCCTGGCAGATGCGATGATGTGCCCGTCCGGTCCGACCAGCAGCAGGTCGCGAAACGCCATGGTCTGAAAGTTCAGGCCGCGCAGCAGCCGGCTGGCGGGCCCGCTCTGGCTGGGGGAAATCTGCGCCACGTCGAACAGGGTGGCGAAGCTGGCCAGGGCGCCGTCGACCTGCAGCAACTGCCGGTCGAGCGCGTTGTCGACCGCCACGGCGGAGCTTTCCAGCGACCGCTGCGCCGCATCCCATGCCATCTGCTTTCTCTGCTCGATCAGGTGCGCGGTCCCCACGACGGCCGCCAGCAATATGGCCGCCATCCCGATCACGACCAAGAGCTTAAACCGATTGAGCATTGACACTCGCAAGAGGACGCGGATACATCAAGGCGCACTGCCCTGGATGGCGTGGACCGGCTTCAAGTAGGTGTTCCAGGACGACACGCAGTCCTGGCCGCAGCGCTCGAACCAGCGCGGCAGGACGACCTCGGTCAGGAGGCGCCGGCGCTGCGCCTGATCCGCGGGCGATGTCGGCACCACGGTCATCGGCCGCTCCGGCTTGCCCGAGCAGATCGCCATGCCGGCATCGCATGCCAGCCCGCGCTGCGTGTCGGCCTGAGTCTGGGACCAGATCCTTTCCTCGACCTGGCTCACGCCGTGCCGGATTATTGCGCGCGCGTAGGCCGGCAGCGAATTCCAATAAGCTTCGTTGGCGCCGAAGATCGACACGCCCCAGCTTATGGCGAAGGCATGGACGGCGGTGGTCACGTTCGGCAGTCCGATTTCGTAGCCGCTCAGCGTCCCGGTAATGGCGCAGTCGGCAATGCCGTCGCGCAAGGCCGCGACGGTCTGGGAAAACGGCAGGATCATGGGCCGGGCACCCAGCGCGGCCATCAACTCGGATTGTCCGACCGAGGACGTGCGCACCCTGCGTCCTGCTATCCCGTCCAGCCCCGTGAAGGGTTTGGCGCAGAACAGCACTTGCGCCGGATACGCGTAGACACCCAGGAGCTCGATACCGTAGCGATCGCGCAGCAGTCGTCGCATGGGGCCGCGAAAGGCGTCGACGGAACGGCGCAGCGTCGCCACGTCGGGATTGAGCGCGGGCAGGTCGACGGCATTGAGTTCAGGCGCGTCGCCCGCGACTTCGGACACGATGGCGGTGCCGAACGACACTACGCCCAGCCGCAGCAACTGCAGCATCTCCTGGCTGCGCAGCCCTCCGGCATCGAGCGGGCGGATCGTGGCGCTGATCCTGCCGGCCGACAGCTTTTCTATCCCGGACTGCCAGAAGGGCCGCTCGATCTTGGTGTATTGGGTCACCCC
>DAIDKG010000463.1 GCA_027450125.1 Bordetella sp.
CGAAAGACGCACCAGGGGTTGCGCAGCCATGTGCAGGACAATCTCGGGCTCGGCTTCCGACATTGCACTGGCCACGGTCTGATAGTCGCGGATATCGCCGATGCGGCTGGTCATGCCGTATGCGGCATCGATCGTCTCGAACAGCGACGGATGCGTCGGGGAGGGCAACGCCAAGCCGTGCACATCAGCCCCCAGGGCGTGCAGCCAGAGGGACAGCCATGAGCCTTTGAACCCGGTGTGGCCGGTCAGTAGCACCCGCCGCCCTTTCCAGAAGTCCGGATCGATCTGCCGCTTGCTCAATTCCATTTTTTCCAGGGGGCCTGGCCGCTGTTCCAGAGGTTTTCCAACAAGGTCTTGTCGCGCAAGGTATCCATGGGCTGCCAGAAACCGTTGTGTTCGAAGCACATCAGCTCGCCGTCGCCGGTCAGTCGCTGCATGGGCTCCTGTTCCCAAATGGTGGCATCGTCGCGCAGCAGCGCCAGGACCCTGGGTGATAGCACGAAAAAGCCGCCGTTGATCATGGCGCCGTCGCCCTGGGGCTTTTCCTTGAAACTCACCACGCGATTGTTGGCGATCTCCAGCGCGCCAAAACGCCCAGGAGGATGGACGCCCACCACCGTCGCGGATTTTCCGTGTCTTTTGTGAAAGTCAATGGTTGCCGAAATGTCCAGATCGGTAACGCCGTCGCCATAGGTAAAGCAGAATGCCTCGTCGTCCCGCACCAGATGGGCCACGCGCCGCAGGCGTCCGCCGGTCATGGAGTTCTCGCCGGTGTCGATGAGCGTCACTTTCCAGGGTTCGACGCGCTTCTGGTGCACCATCATCTCGTTGTTGCGCATGTCGAACGTCACGTCCGACATATGCAGGAAGTAATTCGCGAAATATTCCTTGATGATGTAGCTTTTGTAGCCGCAGCAGATGATGAAGTCGTTGATGCCATGGTGAGAGTAGATCTTGAGGATATGCCACAGAATGGGCATTCCTCCGATTTCCACCATGGGCTTGGGCTTGAGCAAGGTCTCCTCGCTCAAGCGCGTGCCAAGGCCGCCGGCCAGGATTATGGCTTTCATTTTATGTCTGAGCCTGGAGCTGTCTGGCCGGCCCGTTCAGCACAATCTGAACAATCCGCTCATCCGACCCGGCGTTGCGCAGGGCTTGCACCAGCGCCGGAATGAACCTGGGCATCGACGTGAACTCGGGAAACCCCATCAGCGCACGGACATAGCGCTCGAGTTTGTCTTCGCCGTGGCTTTTCACGTATCCCACCTGGCCCAGCGCCCGGTCTGCAGTGGTCTGCGTCAAGGTGGCCAGATGGGCGGGATGTTCTGCCAGCAGTTCCTTGATCATGGTCAGAACGCCGCCGTACATATAGTCGTCGGGGTAGCTCCAGAAAGTCTCGTTGAACACCCGGTGCGTGGCCACATGGTGCGTCGTGTAGATGGTGTCGGTGTTCAGCAGGGCCTTGCTGGTCATCCACATGATGGCATAGGCATGTTTGCCGATCTGCTTCTTGTAGCCTTCCAGGTCGATGATGTCTTTGCGCATGATCCAGCGCGTGAAGATATGGCCATGCCAGAAGAGCGTGCACAGCGAATCGGGACCGGCAGGGAAGCTGTAGAGCGTGGGTTGCCCCGGGTTGTCCTGGGGAACCGACAACGCCAGGTGGTCCCCCATCAGCCGGTTGTTGGCATCGATCTGCCGAAGCGGCGACAAGATGAAGCCGACATTCGGATTGGCCGCCACCGCAGCGCGGATGACGCTTACCGCCTGCGGCAATATCCAGTCGTCGTCGGTGAGAGTAATGATCCATTCGCCGGCGGCCTCCTCGATGATGAAGAGAAAGTTGGGATCGCCGTAGATGTTTTCCTTTTGGCGAAAAGCCCGAATCCGCGGATCGTTGAATTCCTTGATGACTTCCTGGGTATTGTCCGGCGATGCGTTGTCACTGACGATGATCTCCATGTCATCGCAGTCGATGGCCAACGCGCTGTGCAGGCAGCGGCGCAGGTCGTTTGCGCGATTGTAGGTGGGTATGACTATGGAGACGAACGGGCGC
>DAIDKG010000464.1 GCA_027450125.1 Bordetella sp.
GCGTCTTCAGCCTCCCACATGACCATCGACACCGAAAAGCCCTGGCACGTCGTGCGCCGCTCCAAGCTGCACGGCAATGGCGTGTTCGCCGCGCGCAAGATCCCGGCGGGCACACGCATCATCGAATACACAGGCACGCGCATCTCGGACAAAGAGGCCGACCGGCGCCACCCCACCAATCCGGACGATCCTTTCCATACGTTCTTCTTCTCGCTGTCCTCCGGCAAGATCATCGACGGCGGCGACCAGGGCAACGATGCGCGCTGGATCAACCACGGCTGCGAACCCAATTGCGAGTCGCAGGAAGGCAAGGGCGGCAAGCGCGTCTACATCGTCGCCGCGCGCGACATCAAGCGCGGCGAGGAACTGTCCTACGACTATGGCCTGGTGATGGACGGCCGCATCACCAAGACGCTCAAGGAAAGCTACCGCTGCCTGTGCGGCGCGCCTTCCTGCCGCGGCACCATGCTGGCGCTGCCCAAGAAAAAAAAGAAACGGGAATAAGCCCAGCCCCATCCGGCGCTGCGCCGGAGTCCCTGCCCGAAGGAGAGGCTGTTTCCTGGGGCGGGCCGGCGGCAAAAAAACCGGACGTACGATGAACCGAGCCGCGCAATTTTGCGCGGCTCGACAGTACGTCTTCAGGGCGGGGCGAAATTCCCCACCGGCGGTATGCCGCGCAATGCGGCGAGCCCGCGAGCGCCTGTCTTGCTGCGGATCCGCATCGAGACAGGGTCAGCAGACCTGGTGCGATGCCAGGGCCGACGGTCATAGTCCGGATGAGAGAAGATGTGCCGACACGATACGCGGCGCGGGCACCAGGCTTGCGCCGGCGTCATCGCGTTCGGCTGTCAGCAGCCCTGGAACGTTTTTCGCAACCTTCATCCGCGAGAGCGTTTCCATGTCCCATACCCACTCCCTTTTCGATCTTCCCTTCGCCGTCCGGCTGGAACAGGCGCTAAGCGACCTGCGCCGCGGCCGTCCCGTCATTTTGATGGACGACGCCGACCGCGAGAACGAGGCCGACCGGATCGTCGCCGCCGACACTCTCACGGTGCCCGCCATGGCCCAGTTGATCCGCGACGGCAGCGGCATCGTCTGCCTCTGCCTGCCCGGTCATGAGCTGGACCGCCTGGGCCTGGCGCCCATGGTGGCCGACAACGGCAGTCGCCACGGCACGGCGTTCACCGTATCGATCGAGGCGCGCCGAGGCGTGACCACGGGCGTCTCGGCGGCCGACCGCGTCACGACCATTCAGGCAGCCATCGCGCCCGATGCAGCCCGCGCCGACCTGGTCAGCCCCGGTCACGTATTCCCGCTGCGCGCCCGGCCCGGCGGCGTGCTGACGCGCCGCGGGCACACGGAAGGATCGGTCGACCTGGCCATGCTGGCGGGCCTGAATCCGGCCGGCGTGCTGTGCGAGTTGATGAACCCCGACGGCACCATGATGCGCGGCGACGAATTGGCCCGCTACGCCGCGGCGAACGGACTGGTCGCCTTGCATATCGCCGAGTTGGCACGGCACCTGCAAGACCTGCGCGGCGGACAAGCCGCCGGCGCCGACGATCTGGCCCAGGCGGCCTGAGCGCAGCGCCCGGGATCGCCGCGGCCGCTCAGGCTACGGCGATCTCGCGCAGACAGGCCTGCGCGTCGCCCACCACCACGCGCGCCGCGCAGGCCAGCATGAGATTGACGTTCAGGCCGAAATCCTCGACCGTGTAGCCCTGTGCATCGACGATGCGCGCCGCTACGCGCCCCGTTCCTGCCTGAGCCGCCAGCGGGCGGGCATCATCCGTGTAGGCCCACACCGGCTTGCCCAGCGCCGCGGCGTA
>DAIDKG010000465.1 GCA_027450125.1 Bordetella sp.
GATCCAGGTTGTCAGCTGCCCGGTGGCGGACGCCATCGTTGCGGAGGCGCGGCGCTGGATGGCCGACGTGATCGTCATGGGCGCGCATGGCTATCGCTGCGTCGAATTTCCGATGATCGGGAGCGAGGCGGCGTCGGTCTTGCGCCGCGCCGGCGTTCCGATAATCCTGGTCAGGCCCGATGCGCCCGGCGAGGCGGCACGCGCTCAGAACGGCCGCGGCGACCACGCCGGCCGTTGCGGGCGCCGGCTGTCCAGAATGATCAAATAGCGGCCGGCCCCCGCGACCGGCTCGCGCGTGGGCAACAGGACCCAGGCATTTCTTCCTTCGCTCGCGGCCGCTTCATAGTCGGCGTCCAGAACGCCGAAACGGTCCAGCAGGGCGTTCAGCGTGCTCGGTATGCGTATGCATCCTTTCGATTGAACGGTGCCCAGCCGCGGCTCGAGCATGTCGGGATCGGTCGAGTGCATCTGCAGGCGCATTGTTCCGATCCCGCCGCGTCCCCATCCGCGCACGGCTCGCTGCCAGCCGAAGTCATAGACCCTCGATCCCTTCTCGCCGTAGCCGCGGATGCCGAACTCGTTGCGGGTTCCCAGGGCCCTGAAGTCGCCGTCGGACACGTTGTGCTCGAACACCCCCGTGGGCGTGCGGAAGTGATCGAACGAGCCCGTGCGGCCGGTGGACACCGGCGAGGCGCCTACGAGCCTGACGCCGGTGCCAGGATCGTCCCAGAGAAGCAGGAGAGCCTGCACATGCGGGTTGCGGTCGACGACGGCGATGTATTGCGGCTCATGCAACGCGATGCCGGCATCGCGCAGCATGCGGTCCGCGGCATCGGCGTAGTAACGCAGTTCCTGCTCGGGCGGATGCAGCTGTTGCCGCACCGTCTGGCGATACGCTGCGATCAGGTCTTCCGGAGTGGGTGACGCGGCCGCGTTGCCCGCGTGGATAAAGGCGCAAAGCGCCATCGCGCAGGCAAGCGCGTGACGGCGGCTCATCGCCCCGCGGCCTGAATGTCGCCCTCGATCCAGCGGGCAATGGATTCGGCGTCCTGCGTCGCGTCCACTACGGTCCAGCCGCGGACGGGTTGGCTGCGCGATGCCTGAACCGTCAGCAGCGCCACGGTCGCGTCCGACACGTCGTGCGTGCGCGCAGCGACGCGCTCCTCGCGCACATCGAGTGGAGCGTCGAGCCAATACCCGGAAAACGGTACTCCGATTTCCTGGGCGAGATCCTGCAGAGCCTGGCGGCGGGGCCCGGACTCATAGACGCCGTCGAGCACGACGCTGCAGCCTTGCTTGAGCACGGTCCGGGCCTGGCGCAATAAAAGGGCGTATACCTCGTCCGATATCTCCGGAAGATAGGCCGAATCCGGCAGGCGCCTCTGGGGTTCGATTGCGAACAGCCGCTTGCGGATTCGATCGGTATTGAGAATGCGCGCGCCTGGAACGGTACCCAGTCTGTGCGCGACGGCGGCCGCCACGGTCGATTTTCCGGAGCCGCTCAATCCGCCTATGCATAGCAGCCGCGCCTGGCGCGGTTCAAGGCAATGGCGTGCCAGCGCCAGGTAGCCGCATGCCGAGATTCCGGATCCGGGCCGAGCGACTGCGGGTGCTGCCGGCTTCTCGCGCACAAGAACGAGCGCCCTGACGCAGCTGCGCATCGCCATGAACAGCGGCATCAGGCTCAGGCCTTCATCGTCGCCGCATAGATCGAGGTATCGGTTCAGGAGACTGTTCGCGTATTGGGCCCGGCCCCGGCTCAGGAAGTCCATCAGCGGAAACGCGAGGTCGTAGAAGACATCCGTGGTGGCGAGTTCGTCGCTGAACTCCAGGCAATCGAAGAGCAAGGGGCGTCCATCCATGACGCAGACGTTGGCCAGGTGCAGATCGCCGTGGCAGCGGCGCACCTTGCCGTGCGACGCGCGCGCATCCAGCAGATCGGCATGGTCGCGCCAGGCGGCCCTGAGGCTGGCGTCGATTCCGGCATAGCTTGCGCTCAAAGCGGACCCGGCGAATGATACGGCGTTCAAGTCCAGCACCGCTCGCACGCGCTTGCTGCCCTCGGCATCCCGGGACAAAGGGGCCCGGGCATGCGAATCGGCGATCACGGCCGCGAGCGATGAGAGCAGGGCCGGCGTCACCTTGCCGGCCTCCGTCATCCGGTCGAGCAGACAGTCCTGATCGAACCTGACCATTTTTATGACGGGCTCGACCAGCTCGCCTTCTCCGCCGATCTGCAGCATGCCGTCCGGTTTGCGCGTTATGCGCAGGACGCGGTCATAGAGCTCGGGTGCATAGGCACGGTTGAGCTCGAGTTCCTTCTCGCAGGCTTGCAGCCTGTCCTGCGCAGTCGCGTAGTTCACATACGGCAATCGCACGCAGCGCTTGAACTTGTAGGCATACGGACCGATCAGGAGGATTTTCGATATCGACGTCTCCAGCACCACCCGATCCGACGCAGCCGCTGCGGGTTCGTGCTCGCCCGCAAGAAAGTTCAAAGCCTCATCCAGGGCGTTGTCGGCGGGAGGGCACATATCGGCGTTATCGCGAGGCATGCCGCCGCTCGTAGACGCTCTGGCAGTCGGAGCACCGGATAGCGATCGGTATGGCCAGCAGCCGCGACTGCCGTATCGGCAGGCCGCACGCCAGGCAGGTGCCATAGCTTCCGTCCGCGATTCTTTGCAGGGCGGCCTGCGCCGCATCCGCCATGGCATGGTCGATGTCGACCTGCGCGCCGTCGATTTCCTGCTCACGCCGAGACTCGGCGCGTTCGGCCGGATCCTGGACTCCCGGCTCTTCGTCGTCGATCTTGTCCAGGCTTTGCCCCTGGACAGCCCAGGCCTCTTGCAGCGCGTTGTCGCGCAGGGCGACCAGCCGCGCCTTCAGCAGTTCAAGCGTCGACGCCGACAGGTGGTTCATCACGTCTCTCCTGGCGCAAGCTCGAATAATGGCGCGCCTTTAGCATGCGTGAGCCATTGCGCAGATCACGCCCGCACTGGAAATTTGTCAGAATCCGGCCCTCGCCGCCTTGATCCAGGACAAACACGGACGCCTGCACGCGCATGAATTGACCTAGCGCAAACCGCGCTGCCCGGACACGATGCAATCTGAGGGCAAGCCGAGGCCTGGGCAGTCGATTTGCCGGTATCGGCCTTGTCAAACCCGCAAACCGGGAAACGTCGGAGAACGCATATGAGACCCTACAAGGACAGGCAGGACGCAGGAAAGCACCTGGCGCGGGCGCTGAAGCCGATCGACATCCAGCGACCGGTCGTCGTGGCGCTCCCCCGGGGCGGGGTGCCCGTGGCCGTGGAGATCGCGAGCGCGCTGCATGCGCCGCTCGACCTGCTCATCGTGCGCAAGCTGGGCGTGCCCGGGCAGCCGGAGCTGGCCATGGGCGCCATTGCAGAGGGATCTCCGCTGACGATAGTGACCAACCCGGACGTCATCGCGGCAGCGCACGTGGGCCCCGCCGAGGTCGAGGCCGTATGCAAGCAGGAAACCGACGAGCTGCATAGGCGCCGCAACCTGTACCTGGGCCGGCGTCCGCGCATCGATCTGGCCGGGCGCAACGTGGTTGTAGTCGATGACGGCATTGCGACAGGCGCGACGGTGCGCGCGGCATTGCGGGCGGTGAAGGCGCGCAAGCCCCTTTTCGTGGTGCTTGCCCTGCCCGCGGGAGCCAGAGACACGATCAAGGCGCTGAAAAATGAAGCGGACCGCGTCGTCTGTCTCGCCGTTTCGGCGTCGTTCAGCGGAGTCTCGCAGTTCTACGACGATTTCGAACAGGTCAGCGACAAGCAGGTGAGCGATGCGCTTGCCAAGCTGCCCATCTGGGTTCATTTGGGCGCGGCCCCGCAGGCGTCGGTCGAATGAAAAAGGGTGAATCTCCTGCAATCCATCGCAAGTGGCTATGCCGGCTAATTCTCGAACCGCGAGAGCCACTCCACTGCCGCCAACCCGCACCAGCTCCGCGTGGGCTGCACACGGTTTGCAATGCAGAAAGTAAGAAAGTAA
>DAIDKG010000466.1 GCA_027450125.1 Bordetella sp.
CCGGCCGGTCGGGTGCGCCGGCCGCATCCGGCGCCTATTATCGGGTGAAGGAAGGCGATACGCTGACGCAAGTCTCCCGCCGGTACGACCGGAGCATCGAGGAGCTGATGCGCTGGAACAAGTTGTCCAACCCCAACGAGATCTCGGCCGGCATGCTGCTGCGGGTTCAGCCGCCTTTCCATGACGGCGGCACCAAGGAGCGCGAACCGCAGCATGGCGACAGCCGCGGCGTCGCCAAGCCTGCGCCCTATATCGGCTCCGCCGCGGCAGCCTCGGCACCGGTGCACGGTATTTCCCTGGTCTGGCCGGCCCAGGGCAGACTGTTGGCGACCTACAACGGTTCCAGCTCCCGCGGGCTGGTCATCGCCGGCGAGCCCGGTTCGCCGGTGGTGGCTGCGGCGGCCGGCACGGTGGCTTACGCCAACGCCGGGCTGCGAGGCTACGGCAAGATGGTCATCATCCGCCACGAGCATGATTTCCTGACCATCTACGCCCACAACAGCAAGCTGCTGGTCAGGCAGGGCGAGCACGTCAGGCAGGGGCAGCGCATCGCCGACATGGGCAATACCGATTCGCGCAGGGTGGAGCTGTATTTCGAGCTGCGCCGCGGCGGGCAGCCGGTCAATCCGGTGGGGGTCCTGCCTCGGCGGTGAGGCGCGCATGCGCGGTTAAAATGGCGTTTTTGCCACCAGGACCCATGCCATGCCCAGTTTCGACGTCGTGTCCGAGGTCGACAAGCACGAACTGACCAACGCGATCGACCAGGCCAATCGCGAGCTGGCCACGCGTTTCGATTTCAAGGGCGTACAGGCCAGTTTCGAGCTGGAAGGCTATGTGGTCAGCCTTGCGGCCGCCTCCGCTTTCCAGGTCAAGCAGATGCTCGACATCCTGCGAGGGCGCCTGTCGGCCCGCGGCATCGATGTGCGCTGCGTGGATCCGGGCGACATGATCGAGAACCTGGGCGGCGCCCGCCAGAAGGTCACCATCAAGCAGGGCATCGAGCAGGCCGTGGCCAAGAAGCTGGTGGCCGCCATCAAGGGCAGCAAGATCAAGGTGGAAAGCCAGATCAACGGCGATAAGCTGCGGGTCACGGGCAAGAAGCGCGACGATCTGCAGGCGGCCATCGCCCTGTTGCGCAAGACCGACGTCGAGCTGCCCCTGCAGTTCCAGAATTTCCGCGACTGAGGCGCAAGCATCGACAGAAGTCTTATATAAGAGTAGGCTAGCGCTGATTCGTATAAACCCGAATGCAGCCAGGGCGTACTCCATGACTTCTCTCGTTGAATCCGCCGCGTCGGACTCTGCGCGCCGGCCAACCAGCCGCGAGCTTTTCATGGGTTTTTTGCGCCTGGGCATGATCTCGTTCGGCGGCGCGCTACCCTTGTCCCGCCGCATGATGGTCGAGCGCGAGGGCTGGCTCGATGGCGAGGAGTTCGCCGAGCTGCTCGGGCTGTGCCAGTTCCTGCCGGGCGGCAACATCATCAATATGTCGGTGGCGGTGGGCATGAAGTTCCGCGGCCCCCGAGGCGCCCTGGCGGCATTGCTGGGCATGATCACCGTGCCGGCGATCGTGGTGGTGCTGCTGGGCATCATCTACGACCAGTTCCGCAACGATGTCTATGTGCAGCATCTGTTTGCCGGCCTGGCCGCGGCGGCGTCGGGCCTGATGATCGCCATGGGCATCAAGGTCGCCAGGCCGCTCTTGCGCGACAAGCCGGCGCTGGCGATGGCGTGCCTGAGCTTCGTGGTGATCGCGCTGGCACGGTTTCCCCTGCTTTACGGCATGGTGGGCCTTACGCTGGCCAGCGCCGCCCTGGTGATCTGGAGACGGCGCAAATGAACGGCACGCTGGCGACCCTGTTCGGGATCTTTTCGCAGCTTTCGGTGCTGGCTTTCGGCGGCGGCAACACGGTCCTGCCCGAGATGCAGCGCCAGGTGGTTTCGGTGCATCACTGGATGACGGCGGCCGATTTCAACGCGCTGTTCGCGCTCAGCCAGGCCGCGCCCGGGCCGAACATGATGATCGTGGCGCTGCTGGGCTGGCATGTCGCGGGACTGCCCGGGCTGCTGGCGTCGACCGTTGGCATGTTCATGCCTTCGTACTTCATCACCATGATCGTGATGGGGCTGTGGGAACGGTTCAAGGACCGGCCCTGGCGCGCCGTGGTGCAGACCGCGCTGGTGCCGGTGACGGCCGGACTGGTCGTCGCCAGCGCCTGGCTGATCACCAAGGTGGCCGCGCACAGCGTCATCCTGGGCTGCGTCGTAGTGACCGCGGCCTCGATATCGGTGCTGGCCAGGAAAGTCCACCCGCTGTGGATACTGTTCGGCGGCGCGGCCGTCGGCCTGCTGACCGGCTTTTTCTAGGTTGGCCCCTGGCAATCCGGCGCCTGTGCCGTGCCGCGTCCGGTCATGGTTCGGCCGGCGCAGCGTGCGGGTCGTAGCCGGCATCTTCCAGCGGATAGAGGGGGTGCTCGCGCTTGCGAAACGGGTAGACCGCCATGTCCGAGGTCGTCGCGCCCGGGCTGTCGCATTCGACCAGGCCGCCAGAGATGGGCACAAACACCGGCCGGCAATACATGCGCGATTTGAGCAGCAGATAGCGCGCCGCGCGCGGGTCCAGGCCCAGGCTTTCGAAGACGCCCAGGTCCCAGGGCTCGTGCGTCTGGCTGGTGAGCACGATCCGGGCGGCGCCGATATCGAGCGCCGCGCTGCGGCCCATGTTCATGGGCTTGCCGGTGTAGGTCGGGCCGGCAATGGTGTAGCGGCCGTCGCTGATGGCAAGCACGGTGCCGGTCACGGTAAGGGGCTGGGCATGCATGCCCAGCGCCGCAAGCGAGTGCTTGTTGCCGATAGGCAGGGTGACGGTCGCGCCCACGCCCGCTTGCGCCAGCGTCTGCACGGCTTCGGGGTCGCACAGCAGGCCAGCCATGATGCCGTCCATATCCAGGGCCAGGGCTTGTTCCAGGACCCCGGTAGTGTCGCAGGTGCCGCCGGAGTTGCAGTTGTCGCCGTGATCCAGCAGCAGTACGGGCTTGTCCGTCTGCCGCGACATGGCCTGGGCGCGCGCCAGCGATTGCGCCAGCGGCTCGCTGCGATAGACGAAGCCCTCGCGCTGCGACCACATCAGCTCCGCGATGCCGGCGGCGATATCCTGCGCCTGCCGGCGATTGCCGTCGGTGACCACGACCACGCTCAGGCAGGGGCGCGGGATGTCGGCCAAGCCGAAGCCGGCCAGGATGGAAACGCCCAGCGCGCCGGCTTGCTCGGCCCGGCGCGCGTGATCCACGGCGTCCCGCATTGCGCCTTCGGCGGTGGCCGAGCGCAGGGTGGACGTCATCAGCGGCAGGATGCGCCAGGCCATCACCGGCCGGATCCGGCCGTCGAGCATGTCCCACAGCAACCGGCCGGCATGTTTGCCCGTCTCGTACATGTCGACGTGCGGATAGGTCTTGAAGCTGACGATGACATCGGCGTTGTCGACCATCGTCTGCGTGACGTTGCCGTGCAGGTCCAGGGCTACGGCGATGGGCACGCCCGGCGCGGCCGCGCGCACTCTGGCCAGCAGGTCGCCCTCACCGTCGTCGCTGTTTTCCGCGACCATGGCGCCATGCAGGTCCAGGAAGACGGCCTCGCAGCCCGGGATGGCCTCGACAATGCAGCGGCACATTGCGTCATAGGCGCCGGCGTGCACGGGGCCGCTCGGGTTGGCCCATGCCGACAGCGGCGTGACCAGCTCGGCGCCGCGCGCCTCGGCCAGATCGATGAAGGCCGACATGGCCGTGCTGCCGTCGCGGTTGTCGCGGTAGGCGGCTTCGCCGTGGAGTGGGCCGAAGGCGGCCAGCGGCGTGGGGACCGGCGAGAAAGTGTTGGTCTCGTGGTTCATGCGCGCGATCAGGACTTTCATGCCAGCCCCTCCGGGGCGCTGGCTGCCCGCAGCATGGCTTGCAGCAACACGTTGCAGCCGGCTTCCAGATGCTCGGGCCGGGCATCCTCGATCTCGTTGTGGCTGATGCCGTCCTTGCAGGGCACAAAGATCATGGCGGTAGGGGCGACCGCGGCCATGTAGACCGCATCGTGGCCGGCGCCGCTGACGATGTCCAGCGCCTGCAGACCGAGCTGCCCGGCGCTTTCCCGAACGGCGTCCACCAGCGCGGGATCGAAGGGCTGCGGCGGAAAGTACACCACCTGCTCGACCTCGATGCGCACCTTTGCGCTCAGCGCCGAGCAGCCTGCGCGCAGGGCGCGATCCATGCTGGCGAGCGTGGCGTCGTCGGCGGCGCGCAGATCCGCGCTGAGCCTGACGGTACCCGGGATCACGTTGCGCGAGTTGGGGCGGTTCTCGATCCAGCCCACGGTGCCGCGGCTGTCCGCGCCGTGCTCGAGCGCGACGCGGTTGACCAGGCGGATGATCTCGGCGCCTGCCAGCAGCGCGTCCTGGCGCAGGTCCATCGGCGTAGGGCCGGCATGGGCCTCCATGCCCGTGACGGTCACGTCGTACCAGCGCTGGCCCAGCGCGCCGGTGACCGAGCCGATCACCGCCTGGCGCGCCTCCAGTATCGGTCCCTGTTCGATGTGGGCCTCGAAGTAGGCGCGGACATGAGGCGTCTGCATGGCGTCGCCGGCGTAGCCGATCCCGGCCAGCGCGTCACTCACGCGGATGCCGGCATGATCGCGCTGCGACAGCGCGTGCTCCAGGGTGAAGGCGCCGGCATAGACGCCCGACCCCATCATGACCGGCACGAAGCGCGAGCCTTCCTCGTTGGTCCACACGGCCACTTCGAGCGGCGCCTCGGTGACCAGGCCGCGGTCATGCAGCGTGCGCAGCACTTCGATGCCGGCCAGCACGCCGTAGTTGCCGTCGAATTTGCCGCCCGTGGGCTGGGTGTCGATATGGCTGCCGGTCATGACCGTCGGCAGGTCGTCGCGCCGGCCCGCGCGGCGCATGAAGATGTTGCCGATGGCGTCGATGCGCACCGTGCAGCCGATATCGCGCGCCCACGCGCAGACCAGATCGCGCCCCTGCCGATCCAGGTCGGTCAGCGCCAGGCGGCAGACGCCGCCTTTTTCCGTGGCCCCGATCCGGGCCAGGTGCATCAGACTGTCCCACAGGCGTGCGCCGTCGATGCGCAGGCGGGCCAGGGAATCGGGTAGACGGGCAAGCACGGGAGATGTCATGGCAAAGCCTTTAATTCATGAAAATCGGGCGGGTGCGCGTTGCGGATTCATACGCCCACCCCCAGGTAGCGGTCCTTGATGGCATCGTCGGCCAGGAAGTCGCCATTGCTGCCTTCGTATACGATGCGGCCTTGCTCGATGATGTAGTGGCGATCGGCCAGCTGCGTACAGACTTCCAGGTTCTGCTCCACCAGCAGGACGGCGATGCCTGTCTGGCGGCGGATCTCGCGGATCTGCGCGACGATTTCCTCGACGATGACAGGGGCCAGGCCCTCGACCGGCTCATCGAGCATGAGCAGGCGCGGATGGTTCATCAGCGCGCGGCCTATGGCCAGCATCTGCTGCTCGCCGCCCGACAATTGGGCACCGCCATTTCGTCTGCGCTCCTTGAGCCGGGGGAACATGCGGTAGATGTCCGCAAGCTGCCAGGGAGAGTCGCGGCGCGCGCCCAGCTTGAGATTTTCCTCGACCGTGAGCAGGCGGAAGATGCCGCGATGCTCAGGCACCAGGCACAGGCCCTGGCTGGCGATGCGGTGCGCCGGCAGGGCGGTGGTCTCGCGCCCCCGAAAGCGCACGGTGCCGCGCGCGGGGCGAACCAGCCCCGCGATGGTCTTGAGGGTCGTGGTCTTGCCCGCGCCGTTGCGGCCCAGCAGCGTGACAAGCTCGTTGTCCTGGACGCGCAGCGAGACGCCCTGCAGGATGTGGCTCTTGTCGTAGTAGCTGTGGACGTCCTGCAGCTCGACGGTCATCGCCGTCCTCCGGTGATCATATTGCCCAGGTAGGCGCTGCGCACCCGCTCGTCATTGCGGATTTCTTCGGGCGCCCCCTCGACCAGGACGCGGCCCTGCTGCATGACCGTGATGCGATCCGAAATGTCCATGACGATGCCCATGTTGTGCTCGATCAGGATCACCGTATGATCGGCCGCCAGGCCGCGGATGAGCGACTTCATGTCGTCCAGGTCGTCGATGCCCATGCCGGAAGTGGGCTCGTCCAGGAACAGCGCCTTGGGCCTGGCCGCCAGCGCCATGCCGACCTCCAGCCGGCGCTGCTGGCCGTGGGAAAGCTCGGCGGCGCTGCGACCGGCCAGAGCCGTCAATTGCAGGCGAGCGAGCAGGGCATCGATCTGCGCGTCATGCGCACGCGCGCCGCGGGGCGGATGCCACATGTCGTAGCCGCCGGCTGCATGGGCGCCCTGTACTGCCAGGCGCAGGTTCTCACGCACGCTCAACCCGCCGAACAGGCTGGTCACCTGGAACGAGCGGGCGATGCCGCGCCGTACACGCTGATGGCCGGCCAGGCGCGTAACGTCCTGGCCGTCGAAGACCACGCGCCCGCTGGTGATGGGCACCGTGCCGGTCAATGTGTGGAACAGGGTGGTCTTGCCTGCGCCGTTCGGTCCGATGACTGAATGAATCGTGCGGGCTGCTACGGTCAGGCTCACGCCGTTGACGGCAGTGAACTTGCCGTAGCGCTTGACGACCTGCTCGGCCACCAGCAACGGCGAGGCCGCATTCGGGGTGGTCATGTCGGATGCTCCGGTGCGGGGGCGCGGCGGCCGCGGAGCAGGCCGGCAAGCCTGTCGCCCAGGCCCCACAGGCCCTGGTGCAGGAAAAGGCTGACCGCGATCAACGCCAGCCCGAGCAGCAGCAGCCAGCGCGGCCACAGCGTCGAGAGCCAGTCGGACATCAGCACATAGAAGGCGGCCCCCAGCAGGGATGCAAAGAGATTTCCGGTGCCGCCGATGACGGTCATGACCAGGATCATTTCGCTGGTGTGATAGCCGATGTCGGACAGCGGCGAAATGCCGGTCATCATCGCGTGCAGGGCGCCGGCCAGGGCCGTGACCGCGCCCGACATGGCGAAGGCGGCCAGCTTGAAGTGGCGCGTGTCGTAGCCTACGGCCAGCGCGCGAGCCTCGTTTTCGCGGATGGCCAGCAGCGTGCGCCCGAACACCGATGCCGTCACGCGCTCGAGTAGCCAGAACACCGCCAGAAAAATGATCGCGGTGATGGTGTAGAACTGCCAGGGCGAGCGCTGCGGGATGCCCAGCGACGCAAGCAGCGCCAGGCTCGGCGTGGGAACGTCGAGCAGGCCGTTGTCGCCGCCGGTCAGACTGGGCAGGCTGTAGGCCAGGAAGTAGAACATCTGCGCGAATGCCAGGGTCAGCATCACGAAGTAGGAGCCACGCTGGCGGATGGCGAAGGCGCCCACCAGTGTCGCCGCCGCCGCGCCGGTGACGACCGCCAGCAGCACGCTCGGCGCGACAGGCAGCCCGGTGCGGGTTGTCAGGATGCCGACGGCATAGCTGCCCAATCCGAAGAAAATGCCCTGTCCGAAGGAGAGCAGGCCGGTGTAGCCCAGCAGCAGGTTGCAGCCTAGTGCCGCGAGGCCGTATACCAGGACTTCCGTGCCCAGCGAGCCCGAGCGCAAAACCACGGGCAGCAGCAGTGTCACCAGCGCGGCCAGCAGCAGGAACCTGTGTCGATGCAGGATGCTCATCTCACCCCCTGCCCATCAGTCCGTGCGGGCGCAGCAGCAGCACGGCCGCCATGGCAATGTAGATCATCAATTGCGCCCCCTGCGGCCAGAGCGAGCTCATCACGCTCTGGACGATGCCGATAAGCAGCCCGCCGACCAGCGCGCCGCCGAAGCTGCCCATGCCGCCGACGACCACGATCACGAATGCCACGCTCAGGGCCTCCAGCCCCATGAACGGATCGACGCCGCGGATCGGTGCGGCCAGCACGCCGGCCAGCGCCGCCGTGGCCGCGCCCAGGGCGAAGACCAGGCTGAGGATGCGAAAGACATTGATGCCAAGCAGCGAAACGGTCTCGGTCGATTCGCTGCCGGCCCGCACGGCGCTGCCGATGCGCGTGCCTTCCAGGACCCACCAGAGCGCCAGCGCGAAGACCGCGGTAAAGCCGATGACAAAGAGCCTGTATTTGGGATAGACGAAGCTGCCCCAGATCACCACACCCTGCAGGACCGCGGGAATCGCGATGTTGTCGCCGATCGGCCCCCAGATCAGGATCACGACTTCCTGGACGACCAGCGCCAGTCCGACGGTGATGAGAATGTGGAATTCATGGGGATGATCGTAGACGTGGCGCAGCAGCGCTTTTTCCAGCAACCAGGCGAGGGCGCCGATCGCCAGCGGCGCGACGGCCAGGGCCAGCCAGAAGTTCATGCCCCAGCGCAGGAGCTGGTAGGCCAGGTAGGCGCCGAGCAGATAGAAGGCGCCGTGCGCGAAGTTCACGAAACGCAGCAGGCCAAAGACGATGGACAGCCCCACCGCCAGCAGGAAATAGAGCATTCCCAGCCCGATGCCGTTGACGATCTGCAGCAGGTAGACATTCATGGATAAGGGGCGGCGTCCTCGTGAATGGACGGACGGCGCACGCCAGCGGGTGCGCCGTCCGGCAGGCTCAGAGCTTGCAGCCCGTCTGCGCCACCGGCAGGAAGGACTTGCCGTAATGCAAGATGTCGGCATAGTCGTCGGCGTCTTTCATCTTGGCCTTGGCCTTGCCCTTGAGCAAATAGTAGTTCTTGAGCACCTGATGGTCTTCCGGGCGGATTTGCTCTTCGCCGGTGAGCCCGGCGTAGCGCATGCCCTGCATCGCGCCGATGACGGCCTGCGGGTCGGCGCTTTTGGCCTTGATCATGGCATCGATCATGATCTTGGTGCAGATATAGGAGCCGGCCAGGCTGTAGTTCGGATTGGACTTGAAAGTCGCCTGGCAGCGCTTGACCAGGTCATGGTTCAGCGGGGCGTCGATCTGGTGCCAGTATTGCGCGCCGAAGTACACCCCGTCGCACAGGTCCGCGCCCAGCGACTGGAACTGTTCCAGGCCCGAGGCCCAGGCCATCAGGATCGTGGTGTTGCGCTTCATGCCGAAGTCCACCGCCTGGCGCAGCGCGGCCGAGGACTGGGAGCCGAAATTGAGCAGGAGCAGCACGTCGGGCTTGGCGGCTATGGCGTTGGTGAGATAGCCGCTGAACTCCGTTTCCGACAGCGAGTGGTAGCTGTTGCCGACATGATCGATGCCTTTCTCGGCGAAGATTTTCTTGGCCGCCGAGAGCAAGCCTTCGCCGAACACATATTGCGGCGTGATGGTGTACCAGCGCTTGGCCTTGGGCATGGATTCGATCAGCGGGCGCACCGTTTCCTCGATGGCGCCGTAGGTCGGCACCGACCAGCGAAACGTGGCGTGGTTGCAATCGACGCCTGTGATCTCGTCGGCGCCCGCCGTGGTGATGAACACGCCCGCGAGCTTGTCGATTTCCTTGGCCATGGCCAGGGCCTCGGACGACAGGATGCCGCCGGCAAAGAAGCGCGCGCCTTTTTCCTGGGCCAGTTCCTGCACTTTGCGCACGGCCGTGGCCGGCTTGGCCTCGGTGTCCAGCAAGGTGTAGTGCAGCGGGCGATCCAGAACCTTGCCATACTGCTCGATGGCCAGTTGCATGCCGAGATTGGCATATTTGCCGTTGGCGGCGAAGGGACCGGAGACAGGGACCGGGCAACCGAATTCTATGGGCTGGGCGGCGGCAAGGGCGCGGCGGCTGACCAGGGTTCCCGGTATGGCCGACACGGCGGCCAGTTTGAACAGATCACGGCGATTCAAGGCATTCTCCTGAGCGATGGCAAAGCGAGGGCGCTCGGGCGTGGGAGCCTTGCGCCGAAACAGGGAGGGCGGATGCTGCGGGATGTTCGTATCGCTATTTATCATGATAAATAGGACGGTCCCATAATAGTGGTTGCGCAAAAATGGCGTCAATCGCTCGCGTATCAGGTATAACCCGCGCATGGGCGCAGGGATTTGAAGGCGCGATCGGCGTCGTGCGCGGCCCGGGCAAGCAACAAGGGAGGATAGGCTTGGACAAGCGAGTTTCCGGCAAGCCGAATGGCGCCAAGCCCAAAGGCGGCAAGCCCAAGCGCGGCGATCTGGTCGCGGAGAAAATCAAGGAACTCGTCACGCAGCGCAACCTGCTACCCGGCGACAAACTGCCGCGCGAAATCGAACTGCAGCAGATGTTCGCCGTCAGCAAGAGCACCATTCGCGAGGCGCTCAAGTCGCTGGAAGTCCAGGGGCTGATCAAAGTGTCGACCGGGCCGGCCGGCGGCGGGCGCATCGTCGAGGTATCGCTGGGGCGCACGTTCCAGCTCCTGCAGAACTACCTCTTTTTCAAGGAGGTGACGATCGACGACATCTATGCCGTGCGCAAGGCGCTCGAGCCGGAACTGGCCGCCGGCGCCGTTCCCCATCTGACCGAGGCCGATTTCGAGGCCATGCTCCACAGCATCGATTGCTGCGATCCATCGCTGGGCCGCACGCAGGACGTCGTCGCGCAGCGTACCGAAGACCTCACCTTTCACGACATCCTGGCCGCGCGCAACCCCAATCCCTTCCTGCGCTTTACCTGCCAGATGATCAACGAGATGCTGCGCCAGCTCATCGTGTTCGAGAACACCTCGTCCACGCGCATGCAGGTCAAGTTCGGCCAGGCTCATCGGGCCGCCGGCCAGGCTGAAGGCGGCGGTGATGCCGATGTCGTGCAGGGCTTCGTAGCCT
>DAIDKG010000467.1 GCA_027450125.1 Bordetella sp.
GCATGATCAGAACGAGCGAGGCAGACCCAGCACGTGTTCGGCGACGTAGGACAGGATCAGGTTGGTGGAGATGGGGGCGACCTGGTAGAGGCGGGTTTCGCGGAACTTGCGCTCGATGTCGTATTCGTGGGCGAAGCCGAAGCCGCCGTGGAACTGCAGGCAGGCGTTGGCTGCTTCCCAGGAGGCGTCGGCGGCCAGCAGCTTGGCCATATTGGCCTGGGTGCCGCAGGGCAGGCCGGCATCGAAGCGGCGCGCGGCCTCGTAGCGCATGAGGCTGGCGGCCTCGACATTGACGAAGGCGCGGGCGATGGGGAACTGCACGCCCTGGTTCTGTCCGATGGGGCGGCCGAACACCACGCGCTCCTTGGCGTAGGCCGAGACCTTGTCGACGAACCAGTAGCCGTCGCCGATGCACTCGGCGGCGATCAGGGTGCGTTCGGCATTCAGGCCGTCCAGGATGTATTTGAAGCCTTTGCCTTCCTCGCCGATGAGGTTTTCGGCGGGGATTTCGAGGTTGTCGAAAAAGAGCTCGTTGGTCTCGTGGTTGACCATGTTGGCGATGGGGCGCACCTGCATGCCGTGGCCGATGGCCTGGTGCAGGTCGACCAGGAAGATGGACATGCCTTCGGACTTGCGCTGGACCTGCTCGATGGGGGTGGTTCGCGCCAGCAGGATCATCAGGTCCGAGTGCTGTACGCGCGAGATCCAGACTTTCTGGCCGTTGACGAGGTAGCGGTCGCCCTTTTTGACGGCGGTGGTCTTGATCTTGGTGGTGTCGGTGCCGGTGGTGGGCTCGGTCACGCCCATGGACTGCAGGCGCAGCTGGCCGCTGGCGATGCGCGGCAGGTATTTTTGCTTCTGCTGGGCCGAGCCGTGGCGCAACAAGGTGCCCATGTTGTACATCTGGCCGTGGCAGGCGCCCGAGTTGCCGCCGGCGCGGTTGATCTCTTCCATGATGACCGAGGCCTCGGTCAGGCCCAGGCCCGAGCCGCCGTATTCCTGCGGGATCAGCGCGGCCAGCCAGCCGGCCTTGGTCAGCGCGTCGACGAATTGCTCGGGGTAGCCTTGCTCGGCGTCGATCTTGCGAAAGTACTCGGCGGGAAACTGGGCGCACAGATCGCGCACCGCTTCGCGGATGTCCTGGTAGTCGTTGGCGGATTCGATCATGTCAGTGGTGGTGTGAGAGAAGGTTGGTCTGTTTCGAGCGCACGGACCGCTCGGTGCGCGGCACGGGTTTACGCGGGGTCCTTGCCCAGGACTTCGCGCAGGATTTCCGCGGTGTGCTGCCCCAGCAGCGGCGGGGCAAGCCGATACTGCACGGGCGAGCCGGACATGCGCAGCGGGCTGGCTGTCGTCGGCGCGGTTGAGCCCAGCGGATGCGGAATCTCGCGGCGCAGTCCGCGCGCCTGGGCCTGCGGGTGGGCGAAAGCCTGGGCGATGTCGTTGATCGGTCCGCAGGGCACGCCCACGGCTTCCAGTTTGGCAATCCAGTCGTCTCGCCTGCCTGCCTTCATGATCTCGGCAAGGCGGGCGATCAGCACATCGCGATGGGTCACGCGGCCGCGATTGTCCAGAAAGCGCGGGTCGTCGGCCAGTTCGGGCGCGCCGATGGCCTTGCAATAGGCGCGGTATTGCGTATCGTTGCCCGTGGCCACGATCATGTGGCCGTCGCAGGTGGCGAACACCTGGTATGGCACCACGTTCTGGTGCGCGTTGCCTGCCCGCCGGGGCGCCTTGCCCGTGGTGAAGAAGTTCGAATTCTGGTTTGCCAGCATGGCGACGTGGCAATCGAACAAGGCGATGTCCAATTGCTGCCCCAGGCCGCTGCGGCTGCGTTCCTGCAGCGCAGCCAGCACGCCCACGGCGGCATACATGCCTGTGATGATGTCGGTGACCGCAACGCCGGCTTTTTGCGGGCCGCCGCCAGGCAAGTCGTCGCGTTCGCCGGTGATGCTCATCAGTCCGCCCATGCCCTGGATCATGAAATCGTAGCCCGGGCGTTCGGCGAAGGGACCGGTCTGGCCGAAGCCGGTGACTGAGCAGTAGATCAGCCGAGGATTGATCTGGCACAGGCTTTCATAGTCCAGGCCGTATTTCTTCAATCCGCCTACCTTGAAATTCTCCACGAGAATGTCGCTCTTGGCAGCGAGCTCCCGGACCAGCTCTGCGCCCTGCGGGGTGGCGTAGTCGATGGTGATGGAACGCTTGTTGCGGTTGCACGAGAGGTAATAGGCCGCCTCGGTCGTGTCCGTGCCGTCGGGGTTTTTCAGGTACGGCGGGCCCCAGGTGCGTGTGTCGTCGCCGATGCCGGGACGTTCCACCTTGATCACGTCGGCGCCCAGGTCGGCCAGGTTCTGGGTGCACCAGGGACCTGCCAGGACCCGGCTCAGGTCCAGCACGCGTATGCCTTGCAGCGGAGGAGGGCGGTTTTCACTCATCGTTCACTTCACCTATTGTTCATATCACTTTGGCGACACCGCAGTTCAGCGTCAGGACGTTGCGTTCGAGGCTGCGCGCCGTATAGCGGATTTCCCCGTCTTCCCGCCACATGTCGAAGGCCAGCGTTTCGCCGGGATAGACCGGCGACGAGAAGCGCACGTCCAACTGCGCCAGGCGACCGGCGTCGCCATCGGCCCAGGCCTGAACGACGGCGCGGGCAGCCATGCCGTAGCTGCAAAGTCCGTGCAGAATGGGTCGCTCGAATCCGGCCTCGCGGGCAACCTCGGGATCGGCGTGCAGCGGATTCATGTCGGCGCTGAGGCGATAGATCAGCGCGGCGCGGGGCGAGACACGCAGTTGCGTCTGCCGATCGGGCGTGCGAGCGGGCGCGGCGGGCAGGGCCGCGGGCGGCGCATCCCCCCGGCCGAAGCCGCCGTCGCCGCGGCAGAAAGTGGTCTGCTTCTGCGTGGCCAGGTGCGTGCCAGCCTCGTCGTACAGCGTGCGCTCGGTCACCACCAGGGCGCCCTTGTCGGCGCCTTTGTCGATGACGTGGGTGATGCGGTTTCTGGCGATCACGGTGCCTTGCGCCGGCAGCGGAGCGTGCAGGGTCAGGCGCTGCTCGCCGTGCACCAGGCGCACCCAGTCGATGCCGGCGCGCGGGTCGCGCATCCAGAAACCCGGATAGCCCAGCACCATGCTCATGGTGGGAAAGGCCCGCAGGTCTCTTTCGTAGACATAGCGCAGCTGGCCGGCATCGACGGGATCCTCGCCCAGGCCTATGCCCAGGGAGTAAAGCATGGTGTCCTTTTCGGTATAGGTGTGCCGGATTTCCTCGAAGCGCCAGTTCTTGATGGTGTCGTAGTTCAAGGGCATGGCGGCCTCAGATCGGATCCCAGTCGATGACGTCGGGCGAGCGCTCCAGCGCGTAGAAATGCTTGCGCATGGCGGGGATGGCAATCTCGGCCACGCGCTCGGGGGTCCAGCCCTCGGCGTGATGCACCGTGCGCAGAGGGCGCGGCTGGCTGAACAGCATGATTTCGTTGGCGCGCACCGAGAAGATCTGTGCCGTGACGGCGCTGGCCGCTTCACTGACCAGATAGACCGCCAACGGCGCGATTTTGTGGGCTTCCATTTTCTTCAGCTTTTCGACACGGGCCTTTTCCTCCGGCGTGTTGGCCGGAATGGAGCTGGTCATGGCGCTCCAGGCAAAAGGTGCGATGCAGTTCGAGCGCACGTTGTAGCGCGCCATGTCCAGCGCGATGGATTTGGACAGGCCCACGATGCCCAGCTTGGCGGCGGCATAGTTGGCCTGCCCGAAGTTGCCGATCAGGCCCGAGGTGGAGGTCATGTGCACGAATGCGCCCGATTCCTGCTCGCGGAAATAGGGCGCTGCGGCGCGGCTCATGAAAAAGGAGCCGTTCAGATGCACGTCCATAACCTGGCGCCATTCCTCCTCGTTCATTTTGTGGAAGACCCGGTCGCGCAGGTTTCCGGCGTTGTTGATCACAGCGTCGACGCGGCCGAAGGCGTCGATAGCGGTCTTGATATTGGCGCTGGCACCGTCGTAGCTGGTCACGCTTTCGGTGCATGCCACGGCCTGCCCGCCCGCAGCGACGATTTCACGGACTACCGAATGGGCCGGCCCGCCCGTACCATCGCGTTTCAGGTCCAGGTCGTTGACCACGACGCTTGCCCCGGCCTGGGCCATGCCCAAGGCGATCCCTCGGCCGATGCCGCCGCCTGCTCCGGTAACCACGACGACCTTGCCGGAAATCATTCCGCTCATGTATCTCTCCACCTTTCTCTGATGCGCGCTGCGCGATATCCGGCCCGGTTTCGATGCCTGACCTTTCCAGCATGGTAGATTTTCAACCTTTGCAGCAGAATTCAAAATTCAAGACCCCCCCCTTTTGCGTGGCGGAACGGTATGACCCATGAGACATGACCTGACAGATCTGCGTTTGTTCGTGAACGTGGGCGACACGCTCAGCTTGACCAAGGCCGCCGAAAAGACGTTTCTCTCGCTGCCGGCGGCCAGTGCGCGGGTCAAGCACATGGAAGAAGCCTTCAAGACCCGACTGCTGGTGCGCCAGGCCACGGGTGTGGCCCTCACGCCGGCCGGCGAGGTGCTGCTCAGGCATGCGCGGCTGGTGTTCACGCAGCTCGAATGCCTGAATGCCGACTTGCAGCCGTATTCCCATGGCATCAAGGGACGCCTGCGCATCCTGGCCAACACCACGGCCACCAACTCTTTCCTGGCCGAGGCCCTGGCGAGTTTCCTGGCCGAGAATCCCGATGTCGACATCGAGCTGGACGAACGCATCTCGGGGGAAATCGCCATGGCCATCCGCGCCGGAAATGGCGATCTGGGCCTGGTGGCCGGAACCGTCGACGTCGAAGGACTGGACGTCATGCCGCTGTTCCGCGACGAGCTGGTAGCCGTGACCTCGCTCAAGCACCGCCTGTCCGGCGCGGGCAAGGCGCGCTTCGCCGATCTGATCGATACCGAC
>DAIDKG010000468.1 GCA_027450125.1 Bordetella sp.
TGCATCCAGCGATTGTGGGTACGGAAGAACTCGAACATGGAATCCCGATCAAAAAAAGGCGAAAATTCGCCCTGGAACCTGCTTAACCCGAGGAGTTTACCGCGTTTCCTGCGCGCTATTCTCGCCCCACCCCCTACCGGAAACCATGACCTTGCCCCTCGCTCCCTGGCCCTATCCCGCTCACATCGCCCACCGCGGCGGCGGCAAGCTGGCACCCGAAAACACCCTGGCCGCGATGCGCACCGGCGCACGACACGGTTACCGCATGGTCGAGTTCGACGTGAAGCTCAGCCGCGACGGCGTGGCGGTGCTGCTGCACGACGACGATGTCGACCGCACCACCGACGGCCAAGGCCCGGCCAGGGACAAGACCTATGCCGAACTGGCGCAGCTCGATGCCGGCAGTTGGCACAGCCCGGCCTATGCCGGCGAGCCGGTGCCCGCCTTTGCCGCCGTGGCGCGCTATGCCGTCGCCAACGGCATGGCCTGCAATGTCGAAATCAAACCCTGCCCCGGCCGCGAAGCCGAGACCGGCGAGGCGGTGGCCAGGCTCGCCCAGGAATTCTGGGCGGGTGCGCGCAAGCGGCCCCTGCTTTCCTCGTTTTCCGAAGAAGCCCTGGCGGCCGCGCAGGCCGCAGCGCCCGGACTGCCGCGCGCCCTGCTGGTCGAGTCCGTGCCCGGCGACTGGCTGGCGCGACTGCGCCAATACGGCTGCGTTGGCCTGAACATCAACCAGCGGGATGCTTCGCCGGAACTCATCGGGGCCGTGCATGAGGCCGGCTAC
The DNA here is from genome assembly GCA_027450125.1 of Bordetella sp. Taxonomy (GTDB): domain Bacteria; phylum Pseudomonadota; class Gammaproteobacteria; order Burkholderiales; family Burkholderiaceae_B; genus Bordetella. The sequence goes on from DAIDKG010000468.1 coordinate 785, forward strand.
CGCATCGCCGCCTGGACGGTGAACGATCCCGATCGCGCCCGCCTGCTGTTTTCCTGGGGTATGGATGCGATCTTCACCGACCAGCTGGCGCTGATCGCGCCGACCGCCTGATGTTCAGCTACCGCCACGCCTTTCACGCCGGCAACCACGCCGACGTGCTCAAGCACGCCATTCTCGTGCACACGCTGGATTACCTGAACCGCAAGCAAGCGCCGTATTGGGTGATCGATACGCACGCCGGAGCCGGGCTCTACCAGCTCGACAGCGACTGGTCTTCCAAGAATGCCGAACACGCCGCAGGGGTCGCCCGGCTCTGGGACAAAACCGATCTGCCCGACCTGCTGGCCGACTATGTCGCCCGTATCAAGCAATACAACGCCGACGGCCTGTTGCGCTATTACCCCGGCTCCCCCTGGCTGACCCTGGACGCCCTGCGCGACAGGGATCGCCTGCGCCTTTTTGAACTGCATCCCAGCGAATCGGACGTGCTCGTACGCAACCTGGAGAAGCGCGGCCGCGGCCCGCTGCGCCAGACCACGGTTTATGCGGCCGACGGCTTCGAGGGCGTCAAATCCCTGCTGCCTCCGCCCACGCGGCGCGGCCTGGTGCTGATCGACCCGTCCTACGAGGACAAGCGCGACTATCGCCGCGCGTTCAATGCTGTCAAAGAGGGTGTCAAGCGCTTTGCCACGGGCACTTATGCCGTGTGGTATCCGCTGGTGCAAAGGGTCGAGTCCGGCGAGCTGGCCCGCCAGTTGCCTCATCTGCCGGTCAAGAGCTGGCTGCACGTCACGCTCACGGTGCAAAAGCCCGCCGCCGATGGTTTCGGCCTGCACGGCAGCGGCATGTTCCTGGTCAATCCGCCCTGGACGCTGCACGAGGCGCTCAAGACCGCCATGCCCTATCTTGCACGGGAACTGGCCCTGGATGACCGGGCCGGATACTCGCTGGAATACCGCGAGAACGACTGACGCAGCGGTGCCTGCAGCCGGGCTCTACCCCGGCTGCGGCTCGGGATACCGGACTTCGAGTATTTCCAGTTCGTCCATGCCCGCCGGCGTGCGCAGCGTCACGGTATCGCCCTCGCGGGCCTTGAGCAGCGCACGCGCCACCGGCGAGATCCAGCTGATGCGGCCGGCCAGCGGCTCGGCTTCGTCCACGCCCACGATGGTCACCGTGCGCTCCTGGCCGGCGCGGTCCATGTACAGCACCGTCGCGCCGAAGAACACCTGGTCGCGATTGGGCTGCAGGCCCGGATCGACCACTTCGGCGATATCCAGGCGCTTGGTCAGAAAGCGCATGCGCCGATCGATTTCGCGCAGGCGCTTCTTGCCGTAGATGTAATCGCCGTTTTCCGAGCGGTCACCGTTGGACGCCGCCCATGACACGATTTCGACCACTTGGGGACGATCGCGCTCGATCAACGCCTTGAGTTCATC
>DAIDKG010000469.1 GCA_027450125.1 Bordetella sp.
CCGCCGCGCGTATCGATCAGGACCTTGCCGGCGTTGTCATAGACATCCTGCATCGCGTCAAGGTAGAGGCGTTCGCGCATGACCTGCGGCGCCTTGTCGTATTCGGCGAGCACGGCATTGAAGCGCGCCGCATCGCCCTGGGCGTCGCCGATGACCTTGGCCTTGTAGCCCTCGGCCTGCTCGATCATGCGCGAAGCCTGGCCGGAGGCCATGGGAATGACCTGGTTGGCGTAGGCCTGGCCCTCGTTGATCTGGCGCTCGCGGTCCTGGCCAGCCTTCACGGCGTCGTCGAATGCGGCCTGCACCTGCTCGGGCGGCTGCACGTTCTGGATGGCCACGGTGCTGATCTGGATGCCGGAATGGTAGCGGTCGAGAATCTGCTGCATCAGCGTCTGCACCTCGGCTGCGACCTGGGTGCGGCCTTCGTACAGCACGAAATCCATGGTCTTCTTGCCCACGACCTCGCGCATGGCGGTTTCGGCGGCCTGGCGCACGGCATCGTCCGGGTCGCGCATGCTGAAGAGGTAATCGGGCGCGCCGTCCGCGCGCAGCCGATACTGCACCACGAACTGCATGTCGACGATGTTCTCGTCGTTGGTGAGCATCAGGGCTTCAGGCAGCACCTTGTTGCGCGCGCTGCCGCGAAAACCCACTTCGAAGGTGCGCAACTGCGAGATGTTGACCAGCGTGTGGCTCTGGATCGGATACGGCAGGCGCCACTGAAACCCGGGCGCGGTCGTTTCCTTGTACTTGCCGAACTGCGTCACGACGCCCACCTGGCCTTCCTGCACGATGTAAAAACCGCTGGACAGCCACAAGGCAAGCAGAACGGCGATCACCAGGCCCAGGCCGATGCGAACACGGCGCGGCGAAGGCGGCGCGGACGGCGCCGGGTTGGGACGGCCGCCGCCATTGCCCCGGCGGCCGAACAGCGAGCTCAGCTTGTTGTTGAAATCGCGCCAGACCTCGTCCAGGTCCGGAGGGCCGTCGTCGCTTTTGGGGCGCCGGCCCTCGTTGGGGCGGCCTGCGCCGGGGCGGCCCTCGCCGGGGTCATTCAGATTGAAGAGTTTGGAAATTCGAATCATTGCTTCCTGCAATCTGGCCGACCTCGGCAATAGCGCCACGCAAGGCGTCCAGGCCGGCGCGCTCAACGGCGCTGACAAATACGCGGGCAATCGTACCATGCGCGTCGCGCTCGGCCCGCGCCTGCAGCCCGATCTTGTCGATCTTGTTATAGACCATCAGCGTGGGAATCTGCGCCGCGCCGATGTCAGCCAGCACCTTGTTCACCTCGGCGATCTGCTCGTCGCGCTGCGCGCTGGCGGCGTCGACCACGTGCAGCAGCAGATCGGCATGGACGGTCTCCTCGAGCGTGGCGCGAAAGGCCGCGACGAGATTGGGCGGCAGGTCCCGGATGAATCCCACGGTGTCCGACAGCACGACTGAGCACCCCCAGGGCCGGGCCACGCCCGAGCCATCCTCCGAGTGCGCCGGGAGGGCTTGGAGCGGCTCGGCGACGGCTTGCGAACCCGCTGCGTCGATCCAGATGCGCCGGGTGGTGGTATCCAGGGTGGCGAACAACTGATCGGCCGCGTAGGCGCCGGCCCGCGTCAGGGCATTGAACAAGGTGGACTTGCCCGCGTTGGTATAGCCCACCAGCGACACCGACAAGGCGCCGCCGCGTGCACGCGCGCGGCGCTGGGTGACGCGCTGGCGCTCGACGCGCGCCAGGCGTTCGCGCAGCACCTTGATCTTCGCGCCGATCATGCGCTTGTCCATTTCGAGCTGGGATTCGCCCGGGCCGCGCATGCCGATGCCGCCGCGCTGGCGTTCCAGGTGGCTCCACAAGCGCGTGAGCCGCGTGGTCAGGTGCTGCAGCTGCGCCAGTTCGACCTGCAGCTTGCCTTCGTGGCTCTTGGCGCGCAGGGCGAAGATGTCCAGGATCAACGCCACGCGGTCCACCACGCGCAGATTGAATTCGCGCTCCAGGTTGCGCTGCTGGGCGGGAGAGAGAGGCTGGTCGAAGAGAACGATGTCGGCCAGAACAGCCTGGGCCATGGCCACGCCCTCTTGCACCTTGCCGGAGCCGATGAAAAATTTGGCGTCCGGACGGTCGCGGCGAGCAGTCAGCGTGCCGACGATGTCGGCGCCGGCCCCGCGGGCCAGCATGGCGAATTCTTCGGCGTGAGCCTGGTGGTCGGGACTGCCTAGGTCGACGCTGATGATCAGTGCGCGCATTGGGTTGTCGTTGTCGTTTGAAATAGCGATGTATCGAGTTTGGTTGAGTTCTTGAAACGCCGGCCGGAACGCGCCGGGGCGGGCGGGGTGCAAGGTCGTCGTGTGCGGTTTCGGGGTTCGGAGTGCGGCGTCCTGCCCGCCGATTCTGCATGGACGAAGGCCGAGGCCTCGTACAGTGGCCGTGCGAGCCGGCCAAGCCTGGCGCCATAGCCCGAACCCGGACGCGCCGAACGCCTCAAGAACTCAAAAGACCCGAAAAACATCACCCCGACCTTCGCAGGGCAAGTCCTGCATTATCCACCAATGAAAATGCCCGCCGGGTTGCGGCGGGCAATCAAAGGGAGATGCGGCTTGCCGAGTGAGCTTATTCGGCAGCGTCATCCACCTGGAAATTGACGGCGCGAGCGGGGACGACCGTGGAAATGGCGTGCTTGTACACCA
>DAIDKG010000470.1 GCA_027450125.1 Bordetella sp.
GCCTGATCGAAGGGTGGCAGCTGGCACGTGCCGTGCGCGACGCCGTCGCCGACGACACCGGGCGCGAGACCAAACGCGCGATCGTTGCCGTCATCGATGTAACCAGCCAGGCCTATGGTCGCCGCGAGGAGGCCTACGGCATCCACCTCGCGCTGGCCGCCGCGGCCGACGCCTATGCCACCGCGCGCCTGGACGGGCATCCGGTGATCGGACTGATCGTGGGCCGCGCAATGTCGGGCGCGTTGCTGGCGCACGGCTATCAGGCCAACCGCCGGCTCGCGCTCGACGACGAGCAAGTGATGGTGCATGCGATGGGCAAGGCGGCGGCGGCGCGCGTGACGCTGCGCTCGGTGGCTGAGCTGGAGCGGCTTGCCAGGGATGTTCCGCCCATGGCCTACGACATCGCCAGCTTCGCTTCGCTCGGGCTGCTCTGGCGGCTGCTGAAGGTAGATTCGGCCGATGCGCCCGATGCGAACGACGTTCAGACCGTGCAAGCCGCACTCGCGGCCGCGCTCGCCGATATCGCCGCGGATCCGTCGCGCGGCCTGGAAAGCAGGCTGGGCTCGCCGCTGCGCAAGGCGTCGTCGCAGGTGCGCGAACGCCTGCGCGCGCAGTGGAATGCGCCGGCGCAATAGCCGCTTGCGCATCCATCCCGGTACATCATGCGGCAAAGGATGTCGACGCGATGACTCACGGGATGCTGCGCGCACACGATTTGCTCTATGCGTCCGCGATGCCGCGTACGCCGGACGGCGCGCTTCTGCCGGATTGGGCTCTTGCGGCATGCCGGCTCAACGCGCCCATGGTCGTGCGCCGGGCGCCGCGCGGTGCAGATGGCTCCATTGCGGCGGGTCTGCGCGGCCAGGCGCGGCACGAACGCCTGGCTGTGTTCATCGCAAGCGATGCCATCGTACGCGTGACGACGCCTGAAATGCTGGCTGCCAAGGCATATGCCCTGCCCCAGGACGCGCCGCTTGCCGCGCTGCGCACCCTGCACATGCTCGCGCCTGCAATCGACGCGCTTGGCTGGGCCTGGGGCCCGACCGGCAGCGTCGGATTCATGCTCGCCAGCGGCCTGCCCGTGCTGCGCGAAGACAGCGACCTGGATCTGGTCGTGCGCATGCCGCGCGCGCCATCCATCGCGCAGCGCGAACGCCTCGCGCGCCTGCTGGACCAGACCGGATGCCGCGTCGATCTGCAGATCGACACCGGCCGCGGCGGCTTCGCGCTGCGCGACTGGCTGGCCTGCCCTCGAAAAACCCTGCTCAAGACCGACTTTGGGCCGAGACTGGTCGCCGATCCCTGGAACGATCCGGCATGAGTGTCCTGTTCATGTTCCCCGGCCAAGGCAGCCAGCGTGCAGGCATGCTGCACTCGCTGCCGCAAGACCCGGCTGTGACGCAGACCCTGAACGACGCAGGCGATGCACTGGAAGCCGATCCGCTCGAACTCGACACGGAGCAGGCCTTGCATTCGACCGTCGCCGCCCAGCTCTGCCTGGCGATTGCTGGCGTGGCGGTGGCGCGCGCGCTGATCCGGCAGGATGCCGCGCCGGACATGGTCGCCGGCCTGTCGATCGGCGCGTGGCCTGCTGCGGTGGTGGCAGGCGTGATGGATTTCGGCGATGCCTTGCGCCTGGTCCGCTTGCGCGGGCAGCTCATGCAGGATGCCTATCCCCACGGCTACGGCATGGCGGCCATCGTCGGTCTGGACGAGCTGCAAGTGAGCGCCCTCGTCGCTCAGGTGCATACGGCGACGAGTCCCGCCTACATCGCCAACCTGAACGCCGAGCGGCAGATCGTGGTGGCAGGCAGCGATGCGGCGCTCGACCGCGTCATGTCGCTCGCGCAGGAACAGGGTGCGTCGTCGGCGACCCGGCTGCGCATGGCGGTGCCGTCGCACTGTCCCCTGCTGCAGGCGCAGGCGCAGGAACTGGCGTTGGCCGCTGAAAAGATCACATCCCATGCGCCGCGTTTCGTATATGTCAGCAGCAGCCGCGCGCGGGCCTTGTTGCGCGCCGACCTCATCGTCCGCGATCTGGCCTGGAACATGGCTCAGCCCGTGCTGTGGCGCGACACGCTGCGGCATGCGTTCGAACGCGGCGCGCGCCTGGCGGTGGAGATACCCGGGGGCGGGATCTTGACACGCCTGGCGCACGACGTCTTCGCGCGGGGCGCCCTCGCGCAGGACGCAGCGCTCGACGCCGGCGCCGGACTTGACGCGGTGCGAGTGCGGATACAGCGCCGACGGCGCGAGGATCCTGCGTAGCAGGCGGCAACGCGCGGGCCGCACTGACGCGTGGCCAGGATCGCGGCCACCCAAACCCTGCATGCGGATCTCAGGCCGCAGCGCCCAGCAGAGATCAAAGCAGCGTCTCCAGCGGCACCCTCACCCAGCCTTCCATCAGCACGCGCGCGCTGCGGCTCATCAAGGCCTTGCTGACCGCCCACTGCCCATCGACCAGCCTGGCCTCGGCGCCCACGCGCAGCACGCCCGAGGGATGGCCGAAGCGCACGGCGTTGCGCTCGCCGCCGCCCGCCGCCAGGTTGACCAGCGTGCCGGGAATCGCGGCCGCTGTGGCGATGGCCACCGATGCCGTGCCCATCATCGCGTGATGCAGCATGCCCATGGACATGGCGCGCGCGAGCACGTCGATGTCCTGGGCGGCGATCTTCTTGCCGCTGGAAGCGGTGTAGCCGGCCGGCGGCGCAACGAAGGCGACCTTGGGCGTGTGCTGGCGGCCGGCGATCTCGTCGAGCGATTTGATCAGGCCCATCTTCAGTGCGCCGTAGGCGCGGATGGTTTCGAAGCGCTTGAGCGCGGCGGGGTCGCCGTTGATGTCGCCCTGCAGTTCGGTACCGGTATAGCCCAGATCCTGGGCGTTCAGGAAGATGGTGGGAATGCCGGAGTTGATCATGGTGGCCTTGAAGGTGCCCACGCCCGGCACTTCGAGGTCGTCCACCAGATTGCCGGTGGGGAACATGGCGCCGCCATCCTCGCCCTCGTCGGCCGGGTCCATGAATTCGAGCGGCACTTCGGCAGCCGGGAACGTCACGCCATCCAGCTCGAAATCGCCGGTCTCCTGGACCTCGCCATTGGCGACGGGCACATGCGCGACGATGGTCTTGCCGATATTGGCCTGCCAGATGCGGATCACGGCAACGCCGTTTTTGGGTACGCGCGAGGCATCGACCAGGCCGTTGCTGATGGCGAAGGGGCCGACCGCCGCGGTGAGGTTGCCGCAGTTGCCGGTCCAGTCGACGAAGGCCCGGTCGATGGCGACCTGGCCGAACAGATAATCGACGTCGTGATCGGGACGCGTGCTTTTGCCGACGATGACCGTCTTGCTGGTGCTGGAGGTGGCCGCGCCCATGCCATCGATCTGCTTGCCGTACGGGTCGGGACTGCCGATGACACGCATCAGCAGGGCGTCGCGCGCGGGACCGGGCACCTGCGCGGCTTCAGGCAGGTCGGTGAGCTTGAAGAAGACGCCTTTGCTGGTGCCGCCGCGCATGTAGGTGGCGGGGATTTTGATCTGGGGTGCGTGGGTGGACATAGGGGTTTCCTGATTTGGGTTCTTGAACCGTTCGTCGTGTCTGGGCATGGGGTATGGGACTGGCCTGGTCGGCTGACTCGGCCCCTGGACGGGGCCTCGGCCTTCGTCTAAGCAAAATCGGCGGGCCGGATGCGAACTCGCTTCGCTGCGCTACGCTCAAACAGCGCATCCGGAAAGCCCCCGCCGATTTTGCTCAGACTCGGCAGCCTCCGACAGGCCTGCCCCCAT
>DAIDKG010000471.1 GCA_027450125.1 Bordetella sp.
AGGCGCGCGGCGCCGCCCTGTGCGCGCTGGCCGACAGCCGGCTCGACGTGCACGAGTACACCGCCCTGCAGATCAAGAAAGCCGTGGTGGGCACCGGCCGCGCGGCCAAAGAGCAGGTGCAGATGATGGTGCAGCGCCTGCTGTCCCTGAACGGCACGCCCGCCCCCGACTCGGCGGACGCCCTGGCCTGCGCCATCTGCCACGCGCACGTGGCGCCGCTGCAGCAGCGGCTGACGCAGGCGCAAGGCTTGGCAAATTCAGGTGCGCGCGTGCGCGCCGGACGCCTGCGTGGCTAAGGTTGTCAACCCGATCAGGAGCCGGGCAGCGTAGAATCTCGCCGCATGATCGGACGCATAACCGGAACCCTGCTCGAAAAGACCCCGCCCACCGTCTGCGTGGACGTGGGCGGCGTAGGCTATGAAATCGACGTGCCCATGAGCACGCTCTACACCCTGCCCGAAACCGGCGCGAAGGTGACGCTCCATACCCACCTGGTGGTGCGCGAGGACGCGCACCTGCTGTTCGGCTTCGCCAGCGCCGGCGAACGCGGCGCCTTCCGGCAGTTGATCAAGGTCACCGGCATCGGCGCGCGCATCGCGCTCGCGGTGCTCTCGGGCATGTCGGTGGCAGAGCTGGCCCAGGCCGTCACCCTGCAGGAGTCCGGGCGGCTCACGCGCGTGCCCGGCATCGGCAAGAAAACCGCCGAACGGCTGCTGCTGGAGCTGCGCGGCAAGCTGGGCGCCGACATCGGCGCCGTCGCCCATGCCGTACACGACAACCAGGCCGACATTCTCAATGCCCTGCTCGCGCTGGGCTATTCGGACAAGGAATCCGCGGCCGCGCTCAAGCAGCTGCCCGAAGGCGTCGGCGTGTCCGAGGGCATCAAGCAGGCGCTCAAGGCGCTGGCTCGCTGACCACGCTGTCGTACGTGTTCACCACGAAATCGTAGGTGGTGTTCGGCTGGATTGTCGCCAGGCTACTCAAGGCCGACACGCTGCGTATAAATGCAATGGGTAGCGTCACGCCATGTGGGAAGGCTGGCTGCTTTGCCAGGCCAGGTGCACCATGTCGTGATGCGACGACCAATACGTGACCTGCAGGGGCAGGCCATCCACGCGACGGCGTTCGATGCCACGCACCATGCCGTTGTCGTGGTCATTGATCAGCGTCTGCTCGACGGCGTAGTGGCGCGGAGGAGAATTCGAAATCAGCCGGCCAGCAGTTTGCCATATGCAGCCAGATCGACGTTGCCGCCGCTCAGGACCACGCCCACCCGCGCACCGGCCGGGATCGCCACGATCTTCTGCAGCACCGCGGCGGCGGCCAGGCAGCCGGTGGGCTCGACCACCATCTTCATGCGCTCGGCGAAGAACTTCATGGTCTGCACCAGCTGCGCATCGCTGACCGTGACGATATCGGCCACCCGCTGCTTGATGATGGGAAACGTGATGTCTCCCAGGTACGGGGTTGCCGCGCCGTCGGCCAGCGTCCTGGGCGCCTCGATTTTCACCACTTCGCCCTTGCGCAGCGACTGCTGCCCGTCGTTGCCCGCCTCGGGTTCGACGCCATAGACCTTGCACTGCGGACTCAAGGCGCCAGCCGACAGCAGCGACCCCGACAGCAGGCCGCCGCCGCCCAGCGGAGCGAGCAGGTAGTCCAGCTGGCCGACCTCCTCGATCAGTTCCTTGACGGCCGTGCCCTGCCCGGCGATCACGTCCTCATGATCGTAAGGCGGGATCAGCACGGCGCCGGTTTTCTCCTGCAGCGCGCGAGCCACGGCGGCGCGGTCTTCCTTGTAGCGGTCGTAGGTGACGACCTTGCCGCCGTAGCCTTCCGTGGCTGCGCGCTTGGCCGCCGGCGCGTCCAGCGGCATGACGATGGTGGCCGATACGCCCAGCAGCCTCGCAGCCAGCGCGATGGCCTGGGCATGGTTGCCCGACGAGAAGGTCAGCACGCCGGCCTTCTTCTGTTCGGGCGAGAGCCTGGAAATGGCGTTGTAGCCGCCGCGGAACTTGAAAGCGCCCATGCGCTGGAAGTTCTCGCACTTGAAGAACACCTGCACGCCCGCCATGGCATCGGCCGTCGAGGACGTCAGCACCGGAGTACGGTGTGCAACGCCCGCGATACGCGCGGAGGCGGCCTCGACATCGGCGTAGGTGGGCAGTACGGAAGCAGGCATGAAAAACCCCTCGGATATTGTGTCAGGACGGTTTTCGAGTCTAACTTATTGCGCCGCGCCACTGCCGGACAGGCGCCTGCAGTGATCCAGCGCGGCCTGGATCAGGTTGTCGCTGGCCTCGGGCGTGCGGAAAGCCGAATGCGCCGACAGGGTCACGTTGTCGAGCTCGTAGAGAGGATGGCCGGCAGGCATGGGCTCGACGGCATACACGTCCAGCCCCGCGTGGCGTATCTTGCCGCTGCGCAGCGCAGCGATCATGGCGGCTTCGTCGACGAGGGCGCCGCGCGCCGTATTGACGAGAATGACGCCGTCGCGCATGGCGTCTATGCGCTTGGCGGAAATCAGGCCGCGCGTCTGCTCGTCCAGCAGCAGATGCAGCGACACCACATCGCTTTGCGCCAGCAGCGCGTCCAGTTCGACGAAGGTCACGCCGGGATGGGATTTCCTGCTGCGGTTCCACGCCAGGACCCTCATGCCCGCCCCCTGCGCCAGCCGCGCCATTTCAGCTGCAATGCCGCCAAAACCGACCAGCCCGACCGTCTTTCCGGTCAGCTGCATCGCGTCGGTGCGCAGCCAGCGGCCGGCGCGCATGCCTCGATCCATCCGGGTGAAGCTGCGCGCCGCGGCCCACATCAGGGCAAAGGCGCATTCGGCCACCGCAACGTCGCCGTAGCCCTTGATGATGTGCACCTCGATGCCGATCTGCGCCAGCTCCTGCGGGTTCATGTAGGACTGCGGCCCGGTGCCCAGGAACACCACGTGCCTGAGGCCGCGGCAGGCCCTGGCGACGTCGGTGGGCAGATGGGTGTGGTCGATGATGGCGATCTCGGCGCCGCCCAGCGCCGCCGGGATCTGCCCGGGCGCGATGTCCGGCTGGCGATTGATGGCCAGTTCCGGATCGCCGGGGCGGTGCAGGCGTTCGGCCACGGCCGACAGGGTCGGGTTGGCATCGATGAATACCGCTTTCATGCGGGGTTCCTGTCATGGGAAGGTGGAAAGTCGCGCACAGCATCGCCGACAAATTCCAGGCGCGCAAGGGTGCGGTACGATGCGCCATGGCCATCCAGAACGACTCGCTCAGCTCCCTGCCCGAACCGGCGCGCCTGGTCGCGCCGCAGCCCGTATCGCTCAACGAAGAATCGATCGAGCGCGCCCTGCGCCCGAAGGCGCTGCAGGAATACGTCGGCCAGGCCCGCGCGCGCGAGCAGCTGGAGATCTTCATCGCCGCGGCCCGCCAGCGCAGCGAGTCGCTCGATCACGTGCTGCTGTTCGGCCCGCCCGGCCTGGGCAAGACCACGCTGGCCCACATCATCGCCCACGAGATGGGTGTGCAGCTGCGCCAGACCTCGGGCCCCGTGCTGGAACGCCCCGGCGACCTGGCCGCGTTGCTCACCAACCTGGAGCGCAACGACGTGCTCTTCATCGACGAGATCCACCGGCTCTCGCCCGTGGTAGAGGAAATCCTCTATCCCGCGCTGGAGGACTACCAAATCGACATCATGATCGGCGATGGCCCGGCCGCCCGCAGCATCAAGCTCGACCTGCAGCGCCGCGATTTCACCATCAACACCATGGCCGTGCGCCTGGATGGCAGCCACTTCGGCGAACTGCACGATTACTGGGGCGGGTTGAAC
>DAIDKG010000472.1 GCA_027450125.1 Bordetella sp.
GCGCGGCATCCTTCAGGCCGAAGGCATCGACTGCGGATTTCATCAAGGCGGCGTCCTGTTCGCGGCGGCGCGCTATCCGGAGCAGCTCGACCTGCAGCGGCGCCTGCTGGCCCGCCTGTACGCGGCCGGACACGGCGAGGACGACTACCGTTGGCTCGACGCGGACGAACTGACGCAGCAGGTGCGCATGCGCAAGCCTTACGGGGCGATCTATTCGCCCCATTGCGCCGTGGTCGATCCGGCGCGCCTGGTGCGCGGACTGGCCGACGCCGTCGAACGCAAGGGCGTGGCCCTCTATGAACAGACCCGCGTGCTGCAGGTGCAGCAGGGGCACGTCACCACCGCGCATGGCACCATCCGCGCGCAGACCGCCGTGCTGGCCCTGGAAGGCTATTGCGGGACGCTACCCGGATATGGCGGATATCTCCTGCCCGTGCAGAGCCTGATCGTGGCGACCGAGCCGCTGGACCAGGCCCGCTGGGATGCCATCGGCCTGCATGACCGGCCCGCCTTCAGCGACGGCGGACGGCTCATCACCTACGGGCAGCGCTCGTCCGACGGCCGGCTGGTGTTCGGCGCGCGCGGCGCATACCGGTTCGGCGCCCGGCCGCGCAGCGACTTTCGCCTGGACCAGCCCGAATTCGCCATCCGCAAGCAGCTGATGTACGACCTTTTCCCCGACCTGGAAGGCGCGCGCGTCACCCACGGATGGGGTGGCACCCTGGGCATGGCGCGGCAGTTCTCGCCCTATGCGCTCTTCGATCCCGGCGCCCGTGTCGCGATGGCGGGCGGCTACGGCGGTGGCGGCGTCGGCGCGTCCAATCTGCTTGGCAGGACGCTGGCCGACCTGATCCTGGAGCGCGACACCGAGCTGACCCGCATGCCCTGGGCCCTGCAAGGCGCCAGTGCCTTGCGCGCCGTGCGCCGCTGGGAGCCGGAGCCCTTGCCCTGGGTGGTCTACCGGACGATACAGGCCGCCTACGCCTGGGAGGAATCCCTGTGCCGCGCCGGCGACGCGCCAGGCTGGCGCAAGGCACTGGCCAGCCGCCTGAGCGAGGCCCTGGCGCGCCTGCTCAGGTAGGACGCGGTCAAACCGACCGCATCAGCCCGCCATCGACTCGCAGGTTCTGGCCGGTGATGTAGCCCGCTCCTTCGGAGGCCAGGAAGGCCACGGTGGCCGCGATCTCCTGGCTCGTGCCGTAGCGGCCCATGGGCACGCTGTCGCGACGCTCCTCGGTGGCCGGCAGGCTGTCTATCCAGCCGGGCAGGACGTTGTTCATGCGGATGTTCTGCGCGGCATAGGTGTCGGCAAAGAGCTTGGTGAACGCGGCCAGTCCGGCGCGAAATACCGCCGAGGTCGGGAACATATTGCTCGGCTCGAACGCCCAGGCCGTCGAGATGTTGACGATGGCGCCGCATTTTTGCCTTTGCATGGCGGGCGTCACCAGCCGCGTCGGGCGGATCACGTTCATCAGATAGGTATCCATGCCGCGATGCCAGTCTTCGTCGGAAATATCCAGGACCGGCCCGCGCGGCCCATGTCCGGCGCTGTTGACCAGCACGTCGATGCGCCCCCAGCGGTCCAGGACCTGCTCGACCAGCCTGCCCAGGTCCTCGTTGGACTGGTTCGACCCGGTGACGCCGATGCCGCCCAGCTGCGCCGCCAGCACCTCGCCCTTGCCTGAAGACGAAAGTATCGCCACCTTGAAGCCGTCAGCCGCCAGCTTGCGGGCGCATGCCGCCCCCATGCCGCTGCCGCCCGCGGTCACGACCGCCACTTTTTCTGCCGTCATGCCTGTCACCTCCGAAAAATGAAAAGGCCGGATGCGCAAGCACCCGGCCTTTTTTCACGTCTTGGCGCGCCCGGCAGGATTCGAACCCACGACCCCTTGGTTCGTAGCCAAGTACTCTATCCAACTGAGCTACGGGCGCTAAAGAAACGCGATTATAGCCGAATTATTTCAGGCCAGCGCCGGGTAGTCCACGTAACCCTTTTCCCCGCCGCCATAGAACGTGGACTGGTCCCATTCGTTCAGCGGGGCCTGCTCGCGCAGGCGGCGCACCAGGTCAGGGTTGGAGATGAACGGCTTGCCGAACGCCACCAAATCGGCCTGGCCGCTTGCCACGGCCTGCTGCGCCTGCGCCCCGTCGTAGCCGTTGTTGACCATCCAGGCGCCCTTGCCGCCGGCCTGGCGGTAGGCCGATTTCAGCGCCGCGTAGTCGAAGGGCGCATCGCCCTGCTGGAAGTCGCGCGCCCCGCCCGTGGCGCCTTCGATCACGTGCACATAGGCCAGGCCGTAGCGCGCC
>DAIDKG010000473.1 GCA_027450125.1 Bordetella sp.
GCCAGGCCGGCATCGAGCAGCACGGGACCTTGCTCGATGTGCACTTCGAAATAATGCTTGATGCGTGCCGTGTCGACGGCGGCCTGGCCGATGGCGGCCGGGTCCAGTCCGGCTTCGGCCATGGCCTGGCGCAGCGTGGTGCCCTGGGCATCGGCCAGGTCCAGCCAGGCAGGGTCATAGCGTCCGATATAGGCCGACGAGGCCAGGAAAGCCGTGCCATAGCGCGCACCTTCTTCCTCGGCAAAGGCGACGACTTCGAGATCGTAGGGCAGGCGCTCGCCGCGGCGGCTCAGCTGCGCCACGACCGCCATGGGCAGCAGGATGCCCAGTCGTCCGTCGTAGCGGCCGCCGTTGCGCACGGTGTCGTAATGGCTGCCGGTGACAACGAGCTCAGGCCGGGCCACGGACGTATCGGCCCCATAGCGGCCGATCACATTGCCTACGGCGTCGTGCCGCACCGTATCGAAGCCGGCCTCCTTCATCCACTGGCCTATCTGCGTTGCCGTGGCGCGATGCGCGGCAGTGAGGTAAGTGCAGGTGAGATTGCCTTGCTGGTCGGACCAGGCCGCCAGCGTGTCGGCCCAAGACATGACGAGCGGGCCGTATTCGGGAGTGACTTGGGGTTGCATCGTGTCGGGAAATCTGAGTCGGGGAGCTGCTATTTAAGCGCAACGCCCGGCCATGCGGGCGGCGGATCGTCGGGCTGGATGCCCGAGCATCCAGCGCAGCCCCGGATTTCCGGCACCAGGCCCCTCAATGTCAAAAACCGTAAATTGCCGGCGATCGGCAGTTTGGCGCCGGTCTGGCTGGGTTTACGATCGGACCCAAATAGGCCGGATCCGCGCGGCGTCTGCCAGTGATCGACTTCCGGCGCATGGCCTTTTGCCAGCAGGTAGTGGAGACAAAGTGATCAGATTCCGCTCGCTCGAGGCGCAGGTGGACGCGCTGTTCAAGAAGCTGATGGCTCAGTACCCCGGGGCATTCAGCCTGGATCCCTCCCATCCGGTACAAATCAAGGGTCGCCAGACGCCCATGATGTTCAACGGCGACCGCCCGGTCAGCCTGCAGTACGACGTGCTGGATCGTTTCGAGGCCCAGACCGGCAGCGTCGCGTCCATCCTGGCGCGGGCGGGCGACGACTTCGTGCGGGTGGCGACCAGCGTGAAAGATCCCCAGGGCAATCGGGCGGTGGGCGTGGTGCTGGATCGTTCGCATCCCGCTTATGCGCTCAATCAGGCAGGCGAGCGCTATTTCGGCAATACGACGCTGGCCGGACGCAAGTTCGTCTTCGACTACCGTCCCATTCGCGATGCTCAGGGGAGCATCATCGGCATTTTCGCCGTCGGCCTGGACATCAGCAGGTTCCGGGTCCTGTCCCTGGCCGAGTCGCTGGGCCTGTCGGCCTTCGCGATGGCGCTGGCACTGCAGGCAGGCCAGGTTGTCCTGACCGCCGCGCTAGAAGGCCGGCTCGGCAGCCTGCGCGGGATCGACGCATGGCCCGGCCTGGCGTTGGCCTGCCTGTTCGGCCTGGGCGTCTACGCCGTCATCCGTCGCACGATAGGACGGCAGTTGCAGACAGCGCAAACTGCGGCCCGGAGGCTGGCCGGCGGCGACCTCTCCCGACAAATTGCGGTCAAGCGCGGCGATGAGATCGGCCTGCTGTTCGACGCCCTGAACGGCATCAACACGGGCCTGGCCAATCTAGTCAGCAATGTGCGCCTATCCACCGACAACCTGGCGGTGGCCTCGCGCCAGATCGCGGCGGGCAATGCCGACCTGTCCTCGCGTACCGAGACCCAGGCCAGCTCCCTGGAGCAGACGGCCGCGGCCATGGACGCGCTCACTTCCACCGTACGCAGCAATGCCGAAAACGCGGATCAGGCCAACCGCCATGTGGGTTCGACATTCGAACTGGCCAGCCAGGGATCGGCCCTGATGGCACAGGCGGTGTCGACCATGCACGGTATCCGCTCGGCCTCGGGCAAGGTGGCCGAAATCGTCGGCACGATCGAAGGCATTGCCTTCCAGACCAATATCCTGGCGCTGAATGCAGCCGTGGAGTCGGCCCGCGCCGGCGAGCAGGGCAAGGGCTTTGCGGTGGTCGCGGGGGAGGTGCGCACACTGGCCCAGCGCAGCGCCGAAGCGGCCAGGCAGATCAAGGGCCTGATCCAGGATTCGGTGGGCAAGGTCAACGAAGGCAGCCAGTTGATCGACCAGGCCGGACAGACCGTGACGCAGATCGTGAGTTCGGTACAGGACGTGACTCAACTGATGTCGGACATTCATCGCGCCAGCGCGGAGCAGAGCACCGGCATCGAAGAGGTCAACCGCGCCGTCTCGCACATGGACGAGATGACCCAGCAGAATGCGGCGCTGGTGGAAGAGGCCGCCGCTGCCGCGGCCAGCATGCAGGAGCAGACCGGGTCGCTCGCGCGCTCGGTGGGTGCTTTCAAGCTGGCCGTCTGATGAGCTAGGGCCTGCGGCCTTAATCCCGCGGCCGAAGCAAGGTATTGAGCCAGATCAAACGGAAAGGAAAGTCCGCGGCCTAGAATTTACGATGTATTGCGACTCACCGCGCATCGCTCTCATGCGATTGGAGCCAGAATGAGCCATTTTGTCGATAGATTGCGGTATTTCACCACGACCCGCCCCCGCTTCGCGCAAGGCCACGGCGCCGTTACCGACGAAGACCGCACGTGGGAAGACGCCTACCGCAAGCGCTGGCAGCACGACAAGATCGTCCGCTCCACGCATGGCGTGAACTGCACGGGCTCATGCTCTTGGAAGATCTACGTCAAGGGCGGTATCGTCACCTGGGAAACCCAGCAGACCGATTATCCGCGCACGCGCCCGGACATGCCCAACCACGAACCGCGCGGCTGCGCGCGCGGGGCGTCGTATTCCTGGTATCTCTACAGCGCCAACCGCCTCAAGTACCCGCTCGTGCGCAGCGCGCTGGTCAGGCTGTGGCGCGAGCGCCGGCGCACGCTCGCCCCCGTCGAAGCCTGGCGTTCCATCGTCCAGGACGAGGCTGCGCGCGACAGCTATCAAAGCCGGCGCGGCCTGGGTGGGTTCGTGCGGTCGACCTGGGACGAGGTCGAAGAAATGATCGCCGCCGCGAACGTCCATACCATCAAGCACCACGGTCCCGACCGGGTGGTGGGATTCTCGCCCATCCCGGCCATGTCGATGGTCTCTTACGCGGCCGGCTCGCGCTATCTCTCGCTGATCGGCGGCGTGTGCCTGAGTTTCTACGACTGGTATTGCGACCTGCCGCCGGCCTCGCCGCAAACCTGGGGAGAGCAGACCGACGTGCCCGAGTCTGCCGATTGGTACAACTCCACCTTCCTGATGCTTTGGGGTTCGAACGTGCCGCAGACGCGCACGCCGGACGCGCATTTCATGGCTGAGGTGCGCTACAAGGGCGCCAAGATCGTGTCGGTTTTTCCCGACTATGCCGAGGGCGCCAAGTTCGGAGATATCTGGCTGCATCCCAAGCAAGGCACCGATGCCGCGCTGGCCCTGGCAATGGGGCATGTGATCCTCAAGGAGTACCACCTCGCGGGCAAGAGCGATTACTTCGCCGACTACTGCAGGCGCTTTACCGATATGCCGTGCCTGGTGCGCCTGGTGCCCCATGACGGGGGCTTCGTGCCCGACAGGCTGGTGCGCGCCTCGGACTTCGAAGGCGATCTGGGCCAGGCCAGCAATCCGGACTGGAAGACCGTGGTCATCGACATGGCCGACGATGCGCCAGTCGTTCCGGTCGGTTCCATCGGTTTTCGCTGGGGGCAGGAAAAGGGCGAGGACAAAGGCAAGTGGAACCTGAAGCAGCAGACGGCCGACGGCGCGGACATCGTTGCGCGGCTATCGCTGGTCGACGCGCACGACAAGGCCGTCGATGTGCTGTTTCCGTATTTCGGCAATCAACCGCACTC
>DAIDKG010000474.1 GCA_027450125.1 Bordetella sp.
TGCTTGCCCAGCAACCCGATCCAATGCCGGGTCGAAGCATCCTTCCACGTCCCGGCCCCGCCATCGGGCGCGTCCAGCTCCCCGATGATGCGCTTGGCCAGCACCTTGCCGAACTCCACACCCCACTGATCGAAGGTGTTGATCCCCCACAGCACGCCCTGGGTGAACACTTTGTGCTCGTATAGCGCCAGCAGCGCGCCCAGTGTGCCGGCCGTGAGCCTGGGCAACACGATCAGCGTGGACGGCCGTCCGCCCGGATGCACCCGATGACGCGCCAATAGCGCAGCCTGAACCGGATCGCTCTCGGTGCGCTGTGTCTCGCTCAAGGCCTCTTCATAAGACTTGCCCGTAAGCAACGCCGCGCGCTGCGCCAGGCAATTGGCCAGCAGGATGCGGTGATTGCGCCCGTAGCCGTGGTCGGGCTCGCGGCAGGCGATGAAATCGACCGGCGTGCCCTGGGCGTCCTGGTGCATCCATTGGAAAAACGTGTGCTGGCTGTCTGTTCCCGTCATGCCCCAGACGACCGGACTGGTGGGCACCCCCGCGGGGGTGCCGTCGGCGGTGGCCGACTTGCCCAGCGACTCCATCTCCAGTTGCTGCGCCCAGGGCACCAGGAAGGCCATGCGTGCGTCATAAGGCGCGATGGCCTGCGTGGCATAGCCCAGCACGCTGCGGTTGGCTACCGCGGCAAGCGCCATTTGCACCGGTGCGTTGGCGGCGATGGGCGCAGCGAGGAAGTGCTCGTCCATGGCTGCGGCGCCGGCCAGCAGTTCGTCGACGGCGTCGTTGCCCAGCGCCAGGGCAATGGGCAGATGAATGGCGGACCAGAGCGAATAGCGGCCGCCCACCCAGTCCCAGAAACGGAAGATGCGTTCGTCGGCCACGCCGAAATCGCGAGCGGCCTGCGGGTTGGCCGTCACGGCCGCCACGTGGCTTAGCGGATCGGCGATGCCGGCTTCGCGCAGCCAGTCGAGCGCGATCCGGGCATTGGCCAGCGACTCGGCGGTGGTGAACGTTTTGGAGGCCACGATCACCAGCGTCTGCGCCGGATCGAGATCGCCCAGCTGCTGCAGGATGTCGTGCGCGTCGACGTTGGCCGCAAAGCGGACGACCCGATGCAGGCCCCTGTCGCCCAGGGCGCGCACGACCATGCGCGGCCCCCAGTCGCTGCCGCCTATGCCCAGGTGCAGCACGTGTTTCCAGGCGCCGCGCGCATCGGCATCGGCGACGAATTGCCTTACATGCCGGCGCTCGCCCAGCACCTGCCCGGCCACGGCAGCCGGCGGCTGCGAGGCGCGCAGGGCCGTATGCCAGGCCGCGCGGTGTTCCGTCCAGTTGATGGGCTCGCCCGAGAAGAGGCCCGCGCGGGTCTTCTCGAAACCCTGCTGCGCCAGCAAGGCCGCGCCGGCATGATCGAGCGCGGGGCTGTGGCGCTGCGTGGTCAGATCGACCTGCAGGCCGGCCGCGTCGATGATGCGCAGGGATGCGCCGTCGAGCGGCGCGCTGCGTGCCGCAGCGGCGAACTGCTGCCAGGCGGGGCTGGAGGGAAGGTCGGAAGACATGGCGATCAGAAGGGCAGCTTGGCTTGCGGCGCGAGCTTGAGCAGTTCGCGGCGGAATTCGTTCTGGATGCGCGCGAGCGCCGTTTCGCTGTCGGCCTCGAAGCGCAGGACGATGACCGGCGTGGTGTTGGACGAACGCGCCAGGCCGAAGCCGTCGGCGTATTCGGCGCGCACGCCGTCGATGGTGACTACGCGCTCGGTGCCGGGGAAGTCGCCCTTGGCCTGCAACTCGCGGATGACGGCGTGCGGCTGGCCTTCTTCCATCTCGATCTTGAGCTCGGGCGTGGAGATGGCTTGCGGCAGGGCTTCGAGTTGCGCGGAGGGGTTGGCGCTGCGCGAGACGATCTCCAGCAGGCGCGCGGCGGTGTAGATGCCGTCGTCGAAGCCGAACCAGCGTTCCTTGAAGAAGATGTGGCCGCTCATTTCGCCGGCCAGGGGGGCGCCGGTCTCGGCCAGCTTGGCCTTGACCAGCGAATGGCCGGTCATCCACATCAGCGGCTTGCCGCCCGCCTGCTCGACGGCCAGGCCGACGTGGCGGCTGCATTTGACGTCGTAGATGATGGTGCCGCCTGGCACGCGCGTGAGCACGTCGCGGGCCAGCAGGATGAGCTGGCGATCGGGCCAGATGATCTGGCCGGACTTGGTGACCACGCCCAGGCGGTCGGCGTCGCCGTCGAAGGCCAGGCCCAGTTCGCAGTCGGTCGTGGTGACGTGCCTGATGAGGTCTTCGAGATTGTGCGGCTCGGCCGGGTCGGGGTGGTGGTTGGGGAAGTTGCCGTCGACCTGGGTATAGAGCTCGTCTATGTCGCAGCCCAGGGCGCGCAGCAGCGCCGGGGCGACCGCGCCGCCCACGCCGTTGCCGCAATCGACCGCGATCTTCATGGGGCGCGCGAGTTTGACGTCGGAAACGATGCGCTCGATGTACTGGCCCACCAGGTCGAGCCTGACGTGCTTGCCGGGCGCGGCGGCGGGTTGGGCCGCAGCCATTTCGCCGGGCAGTTGCTTGATGTCGTCGCCGTAGAGCGCCTTGCCGCCCAGCATCATCTTGAAGCCGTTGTACTTGGGCGGGTTGTGGCTGCCGGTGATGGCCACGCCGGTGCCGGTGCCTTGCGTGAAGGCGGCGTAGTAGACCAGCGGGGTGGGGACCATGCCGATGTCCAGGGCGTCCACGCCGCCGGCGGTCAGGCCGTCGACCAGGGCCTGGGCCAGCGCGGGGCTGCTCAGGCGGCCGTCGTAGCCGACCACCACGGCCTTGATCCCGGCCTTGCGGGCGCGGGCGGCCAGGGCCAGGCCCAGCGCGCGGGCGAAGTCCGGATTGATCAGGTCGGGAACGGTGCCCCGGATGTCGTAGGCCTTGAAGACGGAGGCGGGAAAAGACGGGGTGCTCACGGGAAATCCTTGTGGAAAAACGGGCGCCGGCGGCGGCCCGCGGCGCTGTCACAATTATCTCTGATTCAGCCGGCCCGGTGGGGCGTGGCCGCGGCATTGAAGAAACAGGGCATTTCCGGACAATCAGGCGCCGGCGCGCTCAGCGGCCCGGCAGGCCTGCGGCGAAATGCCGTTCGCAGACGGCGATGAAGTCCTGCAGCGTCGGGGTGGCTTTGTCCTCGCGCCATGCCAGTCCCACGGACAATTCCGGCACAGTCTCCTTGAACGTGCGGTATTGGACGCCGTCCAGCTTCAGCGCCGATTGGGACCGGGGGACGGGCGAAAAACCGCGGCCCGCCGCAACCAGCGCCAGGGAAGCATGCATGGTCCGCACTTCGAAGTAGTCGGACGGCCGGACGTTGCAGCGGTGAAAGAAATCCCGGAACAGGCTCTGCGTGCTGCGCCGCAGGTCATGGCTGGGATAGCCGATCATGCTGCGCCCGTCGAGCGCCCTGGCGGACAGCTTTTCGCCGCGCTCGAGCCGCCATTCGGACGGCACCGCCACGGCGTAGGGCTCGGTAAAGAGCGAACGCGTCCGCAGCGAGGCGTGGTAGATCGGTTCGCGCACCAGGCCTATATCGATGGAGCCCTCCAGCAGGCGGCCGATCTGTTCAGTGGTGGTGTATTCGACCAGGTGCACGCGGCGCAGAGGGTCCTGCGCGAACCAGCTGCGCAGCAGCGCGGGCAGGAATGTGTAGCTGAACGCATGCAGCAGCCCCAGCGTCAGGGTGGCGCCCTCTTTGTGCCGCGAGGCGTGAACGATCTCGCGGCACCGGTCGGCCTCGCGCAACAGTCCGCGCGCATGTTCCAGTAGCGCTTCGCCTTCGATGGTCAGGCTGACCGCGCGGGTCGTGCGGAAAAGCAGTTTGACGCCGAGCTGGGTTTCCAGCGTCTGGATGTGCTCGCTCAGCGGCGGCTGGCTGATGCCCAGGCGCAGCGCGGCGCGGCCGAAGTGGCCTTCCTCGGCCACGGCGACGAAGTAACGCAGCCGTTTCAAGTCCATGATTATTCCTGTTTTCCTATTAATCACAGGATAAATCAGTATTGGACTCTTAATAATGTCCGCTCATACATTCAGTCCGGTAGCCGCGCAGGTTCGGCATCGATCGGAGGAAAGAGATGGAAGTGCGCAAATTGACGGGCGTCATCGGCGCTGAACTGCTGGGCATTGACGTGGGCGCGGACCTGGGCGAGGCCGACGTGGCGGCGGTCCGCCGGGCATTGCTGGAAAACCAGGTCGTGTTCTTCCGCGACCAGAACCTCACGCCGGAGCAGCACATCGCCTTCGCCCGGCGCTTCGGCGACATCAGCACGACGCCGGTCTATCACACCCTGCCCGACTATCCACAGATCATGCCGGTGGTCAAGGAGCCGACCGACGCGGATGTCATCGGCGATACCTGGCATACCGACGAAACCTATCACCGGACGCCGCCGATGGGCTCTCTTCTCTACGGCCGCGAAGTGCCGCAGGTGGGAGGGGACACGCTCTGGTGCAATCTTTATCGCGCGTACGACACGCTGTCCGAAGGCCTGAAAGAAACGCTGTCCGGCATGCGGGCCGTGCATACCAACAACTTTCTGTCCGCCAACGCCATGGCGCGCAACAGCACGCGATCGACCAAGCTGCGCGAGGACGTCGGCGTCATCACCAGTGTCCATCCCGTGGTGCGCACCCATGAGGAGACCGGGCGCAAGTGCCTGTTCGTGAACCATCCGTTCACCTATGCCTTCGACGGCATGACGCGCGAGGAAAGCCTGCCTCTGCTGCAGTATCTCTACCAGCACAGCGCCAGGCCCGAGAACACCTGCCGTTTCCGCTGGCGCAAGGGATCGATGGCGTTCTGGGACAACCGCTGCACCATGCATTACGCCATCAACGATTACCCTGGCCAGCGACGGGCCATGCACCGCATCACGATTCAGGGCAGCGTACCCTGCTAGCGCCATAGATGGCGATGCCGCGAACCGCGCAAGACCGACAATTCAAGGAGACAGAAAATGAAGCAACGCTTTATCTTTGCCGCCATATTGGCGCTTTGCGGCGCGCTCGCCGGTACGGCCAGGGCCGGCGCCGACGCGGCCAGGTGGCCGTCCCAGCAGGTGACCTGGGTGGTCGGCTACGCCCCGGGGGGCACCACCGACATCATTGCGCGGGTGCTGGCGGCAGCGCTCACCGAGCAGACCGGGCAGGCTTTTGTCGTCGAGAACCGCACGGGCGCCAACAGCAATATCGGCGCCGAGTTCGTCAAGCGCGCGGCGCCGGACGGCTATACGTATTTCGTGGGTTCGACGGCCAATGCCATCAACCGCACGCTGTACAAGAACCTGGATTACGACATTGCCAAGGACTACCGCAGCGTGGCGCTGCTGGGCACGGTGCCCAATCTGCTGGTGGTCAATCCGAAATTGCCCATCCATAACGTCAAGGAGTACATCGCGTACGCCAAGGCCCACCCGGGCAAGCTCACCTGCGCATCGTCCGGGATCGGTTCGGCCATCCACATGTCCTGCGAGCTGTTCAAGCTGGATACGGGCACCAACATCCTGCACGTCCCGTATCGCGGCAGCGGTCCGGCGATGGCCGATCTGCTCGGCGGCCAGGTCGATTCGATCTTCGACAACATGCCCACGGAACTGCCCAATGTGCGTGCCGGCAAGCTGCGGGCCCTGGGGGTGACGACCTTGCAGCGCTCGCCGTCCGCGCCGGACATCCCGACGCTGGCCGAGTCGGGCCTGCCGGGATTTTCCGTGCAGTCGTGGTTCGGCCTGTTCGCGCCCAAGGGCGTTCCCCAGGCGATCGTCGACCGGATGAACGCCGACGTCAACCGAGCGCTGAGCAGCGCGAAGGTCAAGGCGGCTTTCGAGAGCGCCGGCATCGTGATCCCGGCCGCGCCCAACAGTCCTGCCCAGTTTGGCGGGTTCGTCAAGAGCGAGGTCCGCCGCTGGGCCGAGGTCGTCAAGCGCTCCGGCGCCCATGTGGACTGAGGCCATGCGCCTTATGGCAAGATACGGAGCCGGCGCTGCGTCCGCCGGCTTCGAGGGAGCAGGAGCATGAATGCGCCGGTCACGCTGATCACAGGTGCCAATCGCGGCATCGGCCGTGCGACAGCCGAGCGGCTGGCCCGCGACGGGCATCATGTCGTCGGCCTGGCGCGCCATGCGCCGGATGACGGATTCCCCGGCGAATTCGTGCAGGTCGACCTGCTGGACGCCTTGCAGACCGAGCGGGTGCTGGCCGATCTGGCGGCGCGGCATTCGTTCGATCATGTGGTCAACAATGCCGGCCTGACGACGTCGAGCACGCTGGAGCAGACCTCGCCGCAGGAACTGGACCGCATCCTGGCCTTGAACATGCGCGCGCCCATGCAGTGCGTGCAGGCCTGCCTGCCCGCCATGAAGCGCAAGGGCCGGGGGGCGATCGTCAATATCGCCAGCCGGGCGCTGCTGGGCATGGCACGCCGCACTGCCTATGCGGGCGCCAAGAGCGGGCTGCTGGGCTTTACCCGGACGTGGGCGCTGGAGCTGGGGCCGCACGGCATCACGGTCAACGCGGTGGCGCCAGGACCCGTGCTGACCGAGCTTTACGCCAACAACAATCCCATGGATGAGGAGACGGCGCGCCGCTTCGTGGAGCGCATCCCGCTGCGCCGCATGGGGCGTCCCGAGGACATTGCCGGCAGTATCGCGTTCTTCCTGTCCGACGACGCGCGCTTCGTGACCGGCCAGGTGCTTTACGCCTGCGGCGGCCTCTCCGTAGGCGCGGCGCCTTTGTAGCGCCAACCGGCCGGCGCTGCATCCCGACCCCGCCTCGGGCGGCGTAGGCACCGGCGCGGGCGCTCCCAAGCCTCTACAATATTTGCTCTGCCTGTCCAAGAGCTGCCGCCATGACTTTGCTGAACGAACTGCAGTCCCTGCTGGGTGCCGATCATGTGCTGACAGGGCCCGACGCCGCGCCCTTTCTTCTCGACTGGCGGCGGCGCTACCAAGGCTCGGCGCTGGCCGTGGTGCGGCCCGGCAGCACCGAGGAGGTGGCGGCCGTGGTGCGCGCCTGCGCCCGGCACGGCGTGCCGCTGGTGCCGCAGGGCGGCAACACCGGCTTGTGCGGTGCCGCTACGCCGGACGAGTCGGGCAAGGCCGTGGTGCTGTCCACGGCGCGGCTGAACCGCGTGCGCGACATCGACATCGACAACGACACCATCACGGTCGAGGCCGGTTGCGTGCTGCAGGCGGTGCAGGACGCGGCCGAGAGCAAGGGCCGCCTCTTTCCCCTGAGCCTGGCGGCCGAGGGTAGCTGCACCATAGGCGGCAACCTGGCCACCAACGCGGGCGGCACGCAGGTGCTGCGCTACGGCAACACGCGCGATCTGACGCTGGGCCTGGAGGTGGTGACGGCCGAGGGCGAGATCTGGCACGGCCTGCGCGGGCTGCGCAAGGACAACACCGGCTACGACCTGCGCGACCTGTACGTGGGCAGCGAAGGCACCCTGGGCATCATCACGGCGGCGACGCTCAAGCTCTATCCCCTGCCGGTGGCGACCTGCACGGCGCTGCTGGCCTTGCGCAGCATCGACGACGCGGTGGAGCTGCTGTCGCGCGCCCGAGCCGGCTTCGGCGCCTCGCTGACGGGCTATGAATTGATGGCCGGCGATTGCCTGCATCTGGTGACCGAGCTGTTCCCGCAGCAGCGACTGCCCTTCGATGGCGAGTCGGCGCAGTCGCCCTGGTACGCCTTGCTGGAACTGTCCGACAGCGAAAGCGAGGCCCATGCGCGCGAGCGCTTCGAGTCCGTGCTGGGCCAGGCCATCGAGGACGGCGTGGCGACGGACGCGGCCATCGCCGCCAGCGTGGCGCAGAGCAAGGCCCTGTGGCACCTGCGCGAGAGCATTCCCCTGGCCGAGGCCGAGACCGGCAAATCGGTCAAGCATGATGTGTCCATTCCCATCTCGCGCATCGCCGACTTCGTGCACCTGACCAATGCCAGGCTGCAGGCGGGCTTTCCCGGTATACGCAATGTGATCTTCGGCCACCTGGGCGACGGCAATCTGCACTACAACGTGGCGCGCGGTCCGGGGTTGTCGCAGGACGAACTGCTGGCGCTGCAGCCGCGCATCTACGACATGGTGCATGCCAGCGTGCAAGACCATGACGGCTCGATCAGCGCCGAGCACGGCATAGGCCAGCTCAAGCGCGACGAGCTGCCGCGCTACAAGAGCCCCATCGAACTGGCGCTGATGAAACGCATCAAGCGCGCGCTCGACCCGCAGGGGCTGTTCAATCCGGGGAAAGTGCTGCAGATGTGATTGGCCGCTGCGGGTTGCCGGTACGCCGGCCGCCCGTCACGACGAGCCGCGCACCTGCAGCGTGCCGGGCAGTTCGATCGTGCGCGCGGCGCCGCTCCAGCCCTGCAGGCGTTCGATCAGGCAGCGCGCCGCGGTGCGGCCCAGCGCGTCGGTGGGCTGCGCTATGGTGCTCAGGCCCGGGCCTATGAGGCCGGCCCACTCCGTCTCGTCGATGCCGATGAAGCCGATCTCCCTGCCCAGGGACCAGCCCAGCGCCTGCACCGCCGACGCGATCCGCAGTGTTGCCACGGCATTGCCGGCCAGTACGGCGGGGCGCCGGTCCCGGGCCTGCTCCCGCAGCAGCAGCAGGCGCTGCATGAGCTGCTCGCGGTTGTCCGTCGTGCTTTCCCAGAAGCTGCCGCGCATGCCCTGCGGCTTGCCGGCCTGCTGCGCCATGGCGGCGATGAACGTGTCGCGGCGCGCGCTGCGCGAGCTCACGCCGTTGCAGGGCTCGCTGACCAGCAGCACCTCGTCCCAGCCGCGCGAGCGCAGGTGCTCCAGGGCCAGGCAGACCACCGCGGCGTTGTCCACGGAAACAAAATCGGCGTCCACGCCCTCCTGCGCGCGGTCCACCAGGACGATGGGTTTGCCGTACCCCACGGCGCTCTGCCACAGCTGCACGCGGGTATCCACGCGGTTCAGGATGAGGCCGTCGATCTGATAGTCCGTCAGGGCCTGCAGCGCGTCGCGTTCGCGGCCGGGCTTGTTGCCCAGGTTGAACAGCACCAGCAGGTAGCCGGCTTCCTGGCAGGCCTTTTCGGCGCCTTGCAGCACGGCCACGGAGAACGGGTTGGTGATGTCCGCCACGGCCAGTCCGATCAGCCGCGAGCGGCCATGCTTGAGCGCCTGGGCCATGGGGCTGGGACGGTAGCTCAGGCTCTCGATGGCGTCGCGCACGCGCTCGGCGATGTCGGGGGTGAGCAGCTGGTGCCGGCCATTCAGATAGCGCGACACAGTGGCCTTGGAGACGCCGGCGTGCCGCGCCACATCGGCGATGGTGGCCCGGCCCGGAGCAGGCGTGCTCATAACGGATAGACCGCCGGCGGCGTGCCGCCGGCCAGCTGCGCGAGCAGGTTGTCCACGGCCATCTCGGCCATGGCGCGCCGGGTTTCGTGTGTGGCCGAACCCGCGTGCGGCAGGGGCGTGACGCGCGGGTGCGTGCGCAGCGGCGAATCCAGCGGCAAGGGCTCGGTCTCGAACACGTCCAGTCCCGCGCCGCGCAGATGGCCGCGGTCCAGCGCGCGCAGCAGCGCGCCGGTGTCGACGATGCCACCGCGCGAGCCGTTGATCAGGAAGGCGCCCGGCCGCATCTGCGCCAGCGTGGCGTCGTTGATCAGATGGCGCGTCTGCGGCGTGAGCGGCAGCGTGCGGACGACGATGTCGGCGCCGGACAGCGCCTGGGCCAGCGGCACCTGGCGCGCCTTGCCCTGCAGT